>NZ_JBFTSF010000004.1:0-71504 GCF_056399905.1 Cupriavidus sp. 01L46 | reverse complement strand
TGCGCGCCGTACGACAAGCCGACCGACGCCGAGGCGCGGCTGATTTCTTCCATGGCGATCATGTGGGCCAGGTAGCCCATATTGGCGCCGCCGTATTCCTCCGCCACCGTGATGCCGAGCACGCCGAGGTCGCCCATCTTCTTCCAGGCGTCCATCGGGAACTGGTCGCTGCGGTCGATCTCCGCCGCGCGCGGCGCCAGTTCGGCCTGCGCCCAGTTGCGCACGGTTTCGCGCAGCATGTCGATGTCTTCGCCGAGGTGGAAATTGAGGCCGGGGAGTTCGTTCATGGTTGAGTGCTCGCTATCTAGTGGAATACGGCCGCGGCAGGTGGCGGCCCGATGTCAGATGGGATTCAGTTGGGTCGTCACGTGGTCTTGTCGCCAAGCCCCAGTTCCAGCGTCATGCGCTCGCGCATCACGAACTTCTGCACCTTGCCGGTGATGGTCATGGGCATTTCGTCGACAAAGCGGATGTAGCGCGGAATCTTGTAGTGCGCGATCTGGTCGCGGCAGAAGGCGCGGATATCGTCCTCGGTGGCCGTATCGCCCGGCTTGAGCACGATCCACGCGCAGACTTCCTCGCCGTACTTGGGGTCGGGCACGCCAAACACCTGCACGGCCTGCACCTTCGGGTGGCGGAACAGGAATTCCTCGATTTCGCGTGGGTAGACGTTCTCGCCGCCGCGGATCAGCATGTCCTTCACGCGCCCGACGATGTTGCAGTAACCCTCGGCGTCGATGGTGGCGAGGTCGCCCGTGTGCATCCAGCCATCGCGGATCGCCTCGCGGGTGCGGGGCTCGTCGTCCCAATAGCCCTGCATCACCGAATACCCGCGCGTGCACAGCTCGCCTTTTTCGCCAACAGGCACGATTTCGCCGGTGCCGTCCACCAGCTTGACCTCAAGATGCGGCTGGATCAGCCCCACGGTGGTCACGCGCTTGTCGAGCGGATCGGTGGTGGAACTCTGGAAGKACACCGGGCTGGTCTCGGTCATGCCATAGGCGATCGTTACTTCCGCCATATGCATCTGCGAGATCACGCGCTTCATCGTCTCGATGGGGCAGGGCGAGCCCGCCATGATCCCGGTGCGCAGCGTGGAGAAGTCGTACTTGGCAAAATCCGGATGGTCMAGCTGGGCGATAAACATGGTCGGCACGCCGTGCAAGGCCGTGCAGCGCTCCTCGCTGACCGCCGCCATGGTTGCCGCCGGCTCGAACGCCTCGCCGGGGAACACCATGCAGGCGCCGGTGGATACGCAAGCCAGCACGGCCAGCACCATGCCGAAGCAGTGATAGAACGGCACCGGGATGCACAGCTTGTCCTGCTCGGAGAAGCGCATCGCCATGGCGATGAAGCGTGCGTTGTTGACGATGTTCCGGTGCGTCAGCGTGGCGCCCTTGGGCGCGCCGGTGGTGCCGCTGGTGAACTGGATATTGATGGGGTCGTAGCGATCYAGCTGCGCGGTGATCGCGTCCAGCTCGCCGGTGAGGGCATGCGTGCCATGGGCGAGCAGCGCATCGTAGTTGAGCATGCCCGGCGTGCGCTCGCCGCCCATGCGGATCACCCAGCGCAGCGCGGGCAAGCGCGCTGCCTGCAGCGCGCCCGGCTCGCAGCTTTGCAACTCCGGCGCCAGCGCCTGCAGCATTTCCAGGTAGCGCGACGTCTTGAACGACTCCGCCGCCACGATGGCCTTGCAGCCCACCTTGTTCAGCGCGTATTCCAGCTCCGCCAGGCGGTATGCCGGATTGATGTTCACCAGCACCAGCCCAAGGCGTGCGGTGGCGAACTGCGTGACCAGCCACTCCACCCGGTTCGGCGACCAGATGCCGATGCGGTCCCCGCGCGCCAGGCCCAGCAGGCGCAAGCCCCCGGCCATGGCGTCCACCACCTGTGCGAATTCCCGCCAGCTCCAGCGGATACCCTGCTCGCGAAACACCACCGCCTCGCGATCCGGGAAACGCGCTACGGTTTCGGCTAGCAGCGCCGGCACCGTCAGCTCGGACAAGGGAATGTCGGTACTGCCCCTGACGTGGGAGAGCCCGCCAATGGGCAAGATCGTTGGGCTAGCCGCACCCTGCATCGTCATACTCGTCTCCAAAGCGCTGTCGCAATATTGTCCGTATCCCGGTTTCTTGAGGTTTGTTCAACTTTGTTGAGTGTAGCTCAAGTCGGGGGGGGTGCGCATATATTCTGCGCCCTTGTCCCGTCCTATGTGGCATCAGGGCAGTGGCGTTGACTGGAAAAGTACACGCAGACCCGAAAAATTGCAACCATGAGTTGAGTAAAGATCAATTACAATCCCGTGACGGGGGCGAGCAGCGCCCCAGGGCGTGCCCGGGCATCTGTTTCATGCTGCGCCGCACTATAATCGCCGGCTTCCGGCAAGCGAGGTAACACGTCGATGGACGACATCATGGTGCGGCGCCGCGTCCCCGCGAGCGCCAAGGCGGAGCAACGCATCCGCGACATCCTGCGCGTGGCCCGCGAAGTCTTTGCCGAAATGGGCTACGAGCGCACCACCACCACCGAGATCGCACAGCGCCTGGGCATCTCCGAAGCCACGGTGTTCACCTATTTCCACGGCAAGCGCGAGCTTTGTGTGCGGGTGATCGAAGACTGGTACGACGAGATCATCGCGGCGGTGGAAGAAGGCATGCCGCGCGGCCAGAGCACCAAGGCGCAGCTCGAGTTCTTTGTGCGCACGCATCTTCGGTTGTTCCTGATCCAGGGGACCGGGCTATGCGCGCTGGTGCTCTCCGAAGGCCGCGCCAGAGGGCCGGGGCTGGGCGAGGTGTTCGTGCCGCTGCAACGGCGCTACACCGCGCCGCTGATGGATATGCTGGCGCGCGCGCGCGAGAGTGGGGAGATCCGGGCCGACCTGCCGTTGAGCTTGCTGCGCTCGGCKATCTTCGGGCCGATGGAACACATTCTTTGGGACGCAATCGCCAGGCAGCGGCCGGTGGATATCGAGCGGACCGCCAAGGATATCGTGGCGCTGCTCTGGCCGGCACTACTGCCGCCGGACCTGGAGGTAGCGGCGCTGCGGGAGTTTTATGGGGAAGTGGGGGCGGCGTTGCAGCGCGTGGACGGGCGCACGAAATAGGGTGCACGAAATCGGACGTGCAAAATCGGGCATGCAAAATCGGGCGCACCGTCGTGCCGCGGCGTTGGTGAGGCAGGGCCGAGATCTGCGCTCAGGTAACAGTTCGGGCGGCGCCAACCCCGGTGTGTGGCACAGCCCAACAGCGTTAGCGGCGTGGCTTCCTTCCGAAGCACATTCGGGCGCTATTTCGCCATGCTGGCACGGGCATGGGAAATGCGTAATGGTGATTCAGCGGGTGAAATAGCGGGCGAATCAGCGGGGGGGCATCAGCGCCGCCTTTGCGACTGGCGCCCCGGTTTTCGCCATGCGTCGGCTCGTCGGGTCGGCGCCCGCTGCTTCTCCGAGGGAAGGGTTTGCCATGCAAAAGCTGTCCATTCTGGCAATTTGCCTGCTTGTTCTCCTGGCCTGCATGACCGCGTTCATCTGCCTGTCCGGTGCATTCACGCTGCGCGACACCGAGTACGGGAGCGGCACGGCGGCGTTCTGCTATATCGCGGGGTACATTTGTTAAGGCCAACTTTGCCACTGTCGGCCGGGTTGGTGGAAACCAGCGGAATAATCCCGCTGCCTGAAGCGTTTACCGTAGGGGCGGGGCGCGCGGCGTGTGCGCGTGCTTGAACTATGCTGGAAGGGTTCCTGGCCCGAGAACACGACCCGCGCCAACGATGGAGAATGGTCATGCAATATCGCTTAGCCAAATGGATAGGAGCGAGCGCCGCTGCGCTCGCGCTGTGCGCCTGCGCGTTCCTGCAGCCGGTCGAGACCGCGCAAAAAATGATCGGCGGCCCGCAGAGCACCGTGCGCGACACCTTTGGCAAGCCCACGGAGACCTACCAGCTCGCCGGCGGCACCAGCCGCTGGATCTACTCAAAGCAGCCGCTCGGGTTCGAAGTCTACGCGGCGGATTTCGACGCCAGCGGAAACCTCACCAGTTTCCGCCAGATGCTTACCGAGAAGGAGATCTATGAGGCGCGCCCGGGTACCTGGACCAAGCAGGACGTGGCCCAGCGCTTCGGCCTGCCACGCGAGCCGGTCGAGTACTACCCGCTGATGAAGCGCGAGGCATGGTCGTACCGGCTCTACATCGGCGCTTACCAGCCGGCCCACTTCAGCGCCTACTTTGACGATCGCGGGGTGCTGGACCGCACCATGATCATTGTCGATCCGCTTGGGGGCGACGACCACTCCAGCAGCAAGTGATTGCAGCCTTGGAGACCCGCTGTGTGGCGCCTGGCCCAGGCGCGATCGCGTCCATGGGCCGTTGCGCGGCGGGTGCAAAGGCGCGCAATGTCCGCAGGGCTCGCTCCGCAGATGCGGAAGGCTTCTTTGGCCATTAGCGTTCCAGCCGCGCTTCGATCCCCCCCATCAACCGCTCAACCCAGATCCGCAGCAAGCCATTGGACGGCGCCATCAACGCTGAATACCCCACAATCCGGTACACCTCGCTCCGCCGAATCTTGAGCACTTTCACCGGATCCAGCCAATCGTCGTTGCCCGCAAGCAGCAGCAGTGTCTCCAACCCGATCAGCACTGGCCACAAACACGCCAGGCGCAATCGAACGGAGAACGCAGGAATGGCAAACGTGTAATCCACCGCCTCACGGAAATGACCCAGCGTCRTGCGGATCAGCGCGAACAGAAGTGGTTTCGCACGCGCCGAATTGCTTGGCAGCAGTAAATCCTGCGGCGTCAGTCCATACTGGTCCAGCATCGCCCCGGGCAGGTAGCAACGCCCGATCCGCAGGTCCTTGGCGCAGTCCCGCAGCACATTGGTCATCTGCAGCGCCTTGCCAAAGCGCACGCCTCGCAGCAGCATCGCCTCGGATTCTCCCTTGAGTGTTCCGGGCATATGGGCGTAGGTCATCTTGGTCCAGAACTCGCCCACGCATCCCGCGACCAGGTAGGTGTACCGGTCCAGCTCTTCCCATTCGCGCAGCACGCCAATCTGCCCGGAGCTTTCGTCGGGGAAGGTCCGCAGGTCAAACTCCATGCCGGAGGCCAGGGTCGACACGATCTCGCGAACCGCAGCCCGATCGGCCGCGCCCAGCTGGGACAGCACCGTCAGCGCCGGGCCGAGCGATTCGAGCAGAACCTTCTCGTCCGATAGCGCTTGTTGCCCGGCGACCTCTGCCGCCAGCCGCCGCATGAGCGTGCCATCGTCCGTGGCGCCGTTGACCTGATCACGCAGCGACAGCAGCAGTTCCAGCCGTTGCTGCGGCGGAATCAGCGAGGTGTCTGCAATGGTGTCGGCGGCGCGCGCCAGCAGATACGCCAGGCCGATCGGATCGCGCATCCCGGCGGGCAGCACCCGCAGGGTGAGATAGAAAGAGCGTGAAACGCCTTTGAGCAGCGGGCCGAGAAGGAAGGCCCGGGTAGGGTTAGGCATGGATCGGGGTCAGGTCGTGATTGACAAGTCGGCGCTGCCGGATTGTATCTGCATCCGGCGCGATGGTCGCGTGCCCAACCTCCCGGTTCCGGGCATCCACAACCTAGCCGCACCGGGTACGTAGCGCCGCTGCGCCAGCTCAGAGCGCGCCCGTCAGCCTGCGCCGCACAAAGACGATATGCTCGCGCAGCACATAGAACTGGTCGGCATAGGCGAGCGGCATCTTCATCCTGTTGACCGCGTCTTCGATGTGGTCGAGGCGCTGGGCCAGGGCGGTTTTTTCTTCCTCGGAGGGGTTCACCAGCGCCACGCGCTCGATTTCGATCAGGGCGCCGTACCAGCGATAGATGCGGGACTTGACCCGCCACTTGTAGAGCGAGGGCACCAGCCGGAAGGCCGGAATCAGGATCACGATCACCGGCACAAGCACCAGCGCACGGGATAGCAGGCTCGCCAGCCAGAAGGGCAGGTGGCGGTACAGGAAGCCCTTGCCCGACGCGTAGTAGCGCGTGGCGTCGTCGCTCAGCGGAAACTCATGCGCGGTGGCCGAGGGGAACTGCCCGGCGCTTTGCAGCAGCCCGGCCTTGCCGTGGGCCTCGCGCGCAGCCTCGATCAGCAAGTCGGACAGCGCGGGATGCAGCGAGTCGCGCGCCACCAGCTCCACCGTCGGGCCGATCAGGCGGATCGGATGTGCCGGGAGATTCTTGCCCAGGTCGAATACGCCGGCGGGCAACACCAGCTCCTGCAGATAGAGAAAGCGACGCGTATAGGCATTGGCTTGCGCGAAATCCAGCAGGCGGATGCCCGGCATGCGAAACAGCTTGCGCATGATCGGGCCGGTGGCGGAATCGCCGGTCAGCATGGCCACATCGATCTTGCCGTCGACCAGCGCCTGGGCGGCGTCRTCGCCATCGAACGCGATGAGCTCGGCACTGCCGCCCGGCTCGATGCCGTTCGCCTTGAGCAGTGTCAGCGCCAGCGCGCGGGCACCGCTGCCTTCTCGCCCGATCGCGATGCGCGACTTGCGGAAGTCGGACAGCTTGTGCTGTTCCTTGCCGCGGTACAGCACCGTGATGGGCGCATAGAACATGCTGCCCAGCGAGACCAGCCCCTCGGTGTCCATATCGCTGGAGACGCCGCCCTGCACCAGCGCCAGGTCGACGTCCTGCTTGCGATCGGCCAGCCGCTGCACGTTCTGGCGGGAGCCTTCGGAGGCCAGCACATTCAGCGTGACGCCATTGCGTGCGAGGATCTTTGCGTACTTCTCGGCGGCGTCGTAGAAGGAACTGCCCTTGGGGCCCGCGCTGATGGAGATGGTGCTCGGCGGCGCCGGCTGCACCAGCCATACGGCGAGCCAGATGGCTGCCAGGGCAAGGGCCAGCACGGGGCCGAAGGATACGGCCAGGTCGCGCCAGGAAATGGCGACAAAGCGGGCGCGCAGGCGGCGGATATCAGGGAGCGCGTTGGCGGCAGTGGGCTTGTCTGGTGCGGGGTCCGGCGGCATCGGCGCGATTGGGGGAGGCTAGGGCCGTTGGATGATAGCACCCGCGCTGTGCCGCATTTTTGCGCGCCTGCTATCCGGCAACGTCATTGCGTCCAACCGCCTCTTGGCGAGTAGTCGCGCTCCCGGTTGTCGCCGGAGCGCTCCGTGCCGTACGGCTGTCCGCGATCGCCGGAGCGATGATCGTTGTTCCACTCGTTGCCTGGATGGCCGTCATGCCGCTGTGCCCCGCGATAGCCGCCATCGCCACCGGTGCGGCCTTCGCCGCCGGGTACCCACAAGCACCCTGTTTGGGTGAGCGCGAGCGCAGCAGCGCAAATAACAAGACGAGTTCGCATGACATGCTCCTATCGATACCACGCCGCAGGCGTGATGCGCTGCAGCGGTCATCCGCAATACGTCACGCCCACCGGAAACCCGGCATGACGTCACTGTGTTCCTCGACGCTCACGCCGCCTAGCGCATTGATCATGCGTTTGACGGAATCCTTCGCGTCCCCGGCGCAGCTCGCGACCAGCAGCATCTCGCCTTGCGCGAGCTGTGCGCGTTCCCGGGCAACCTTGCCGCGCAGGATGCGTGCGCCAAGCTGGCCCGCGATCCAGGCGCCGCACAAGCCCCCGAGCGCACCGCTCGCCACGCAGGCCAGGACGCTGGCAAAGGTGCCGGCCGAGGTGCCGAGATGCAGCGTCGCGGCAATGGCCAATATGGCGCCGGCCACAGTGCCCGCTATCGCCCATTCCTGGCGATACGTTGTTTGCTTGGACGCGGCTCGGGGCAACCCTTCCATGGGCTGGTCGTCGCGCTGGATGAACCAGGGCCCGCCGAGATGGACAGGGGCAACAGGTAACGCCTGCAACGAAGACTGCATGCTTCTTGCGGCGGCGATATCGCTAAGCCGGAAATACAGGACGCTGCGCATGATGTCACCTCGAGATCCATCGCATCGCGCTCGCTACATGGCGAAGGCCCGCAATGCGGCGCCGCGACAGGTTGAGACTGACATGGATCGGCTGCGAAGTCGGTACGATGGCGGACACGGAATCCAACGCCGCGCCATGCAAAAAAGAAGCCCTCGGCCCGAAGGCCGAGGGCATGAAAGGAATAGCGTTCAGCGTTGGCTTGCGTTTGCCGCCATCGCCGGTCGGCTGCACGACCCCTGCCCGGTCGCAACCGCGTCTACTGCCTGGCAGTTCCCTGCTCTTGTGTGACTCGTGATACCCGTTCCCCATTGCCCAGGATCATCAGGGCGCTATCATCCATTTCTGACGACGGCTCTACCAATTCAAGCGCCGGAATCTCCGGGAACAACACCCCCACCAGTTCCGTGACGAGCTTGTGCGACTCGAATGGCCCGAAGCGGTAGACGGCTTTCCTGTCGATTTCCGAGAAGTACCATCCACCGATCATGTCGGGATAGACGATCACACTGCGACCATTAGCTTGGGCTTGCATGCGCCCTCCAAAACGTTTCCCCTGCCAAGTGGATCGAGCGCCACTACTGACCACATGCCCCCAAGGGGGAGGGAGAGGCATGCCTTGGCTGTGATGCGGCCCTGCAGCCCTAAGGCAGCTGGCCAGTCGACATCTGGGGGCATCTTAGGCGGGGGCCAGCGACAAGTCGGTACGCTAGCGTTCAAGTCGGATTCTTTTTTTATGGCGCAGGGCAGGTGGCGAGCGCTCGCCCGCCAGTCTCTGGCGGCTTCGATAAGCGCGCCATGCGACTGGACTACACTGCGATTCAGATGGAGATGGCGGTCCTGACCCTGATTTGCCATGGCAAATGCCGGCAAGAGGCAGGTCCTGAACCTACGAGGCACACCCATGCAGACACAGGAAGACGCGAGAGCCAACCATCTGTTGGCGGTGTTGCCGGAAGAAGAATGGGCGCGCCTGGCGCCGCAGCTGGTGCTGGTGGATTTGCCGCTGGGGCAGGTGATCTATGAGTCTGGCGACCGGCTCAATCATGTATATTTTCCAACCACGTCGATCATATCTTTGCTCTACGTGATGGAAAACGGCGCATCGGCGGAGATCGCCATCGTTGGCAACGAGGGCATGGTCGGGATTGCGCTGTTCATGGGGGGCGAGACCACGCCAAGCCGTGCCATCGTCCAGAGCGCCGGCACGGCCTATCGGCTTGACAGCGCCACGGTGAAGGCGGAATTCAATCGCGCCGGCCCCATGCAGCGGCTATTGCTGCGCTATACGCAGGCGCTGATCACGCAAATGGCGCAGACTGCCGTGTGCAACCGGCATCATTCCATCGAACAGCAACTGTGCCGCTGGCTGCTGCTCAGCATGGACCGCTTGCCAACCAACAAATTGAAGATGACGCAGGAGCTGATCGCCAACATGCTTGGCGTGCGGCGCTCAGGCGTGACGGAGGCGGCGCTGAAACTGCAGAACGCTGACCTGATTCGCTACCACCACGGGCATATCGAAGTGCTCGACCGGCCAGGGCTGGAGCAGCGCGTGTGCGAGTGCTATGCGGTGGTAAAGCGCGAGTGCGATCGCCTGCTGCCCGACCTGCGGGCGATCTGAGCGAGGATCAGGCCGCCTTGCCTGCCTCGTCCGCCAGGATCGAAATCAGCTCCKGCACCGTCGGCTGCGGCCGCGCGGTGTGGCTGGCGCGCTCGTAGGTATCCCGCACCGCCTCCGCCGTGGCTCGCGCGGCGCCAAGCTCCTGCGCCATCGTGGTGTAGTAGCCCATGTCCTTGAGCGCGTTGGCGATCGAGAAGCGGAAGCCGGACTCGTCGCGCGACTCGATGTAGGGGCGCAAGCGGTTGAGGATCACGCCGTCGCCGCCGCCCTTGGCCAGCACCTCCACCAGCACGCCCGGGTCTACGCCAGAGCGCTCGGCGCAGGCGGCGGYCTCGGCCAGCACGGCGGAGAAACCCAGCGAGACAAAGTTGTGCAGCAGCTTGAGCCGGTGGCCCGAGCCGGCCGGCCCGGCGTGCACGATGTTTTCCGCGAAGCACGACAGCAGTGGCCGGCATAGCTCGAACAAGGCGCGGTCGCCGCCGACGATCAGGTTGAGGCGGCCTTGCGCGGCTTCCTTGGGCGTGCGCGTCATGGGCGCGTCGAGGAAGCGGCCGCCGGCCTTGGCCACCGCCGCGGCAATGCGCTCCGTGGACGAAGGAATGGCGGTGGAGCAGTCGATCACCACGGCGCCCTGGTGCAGGCCGGCAAGCACGCCGTCCGAGCGGAACAGCACGTCCTCCACCTCCGGGGTGCCCGTGACGCACAGGATCACGATATCGACCGCACGCGCGAGCTCGGCCGGGGTGGCGGCCATGGTGGCGCCAGCCGCCAGCAGGTTGTCCACCGGCTGGTTGCCGGGATGGTCGAGCAGCACCAGCGGGTGGCCGTGCTTGGCGATGTTGGTGGCGATGCCATGGCCCATCATGCCGATGCCGATCATGCCGATTGTTTTCATGCCGTCTCCGTTCTTGTGTTTTTTTGCAGGCGCCAAACTCTGAGGCGGCCAGGCCGAAAGGCATGTCGTCGCCCATGGCGTTGGCCTCGTCGGCTGGACCGAAGTTGTATTGCAAATTTATACTATGAATTTGTCAAGCAAATTTGTTCGCGATGCTATGATCGCCGTCAGGCGAGTCCCATCGCCAACTGCAGAACATCCTGCGTTACCAGCATGGAGGCCGAATGCGCACAGACACCGTGCCGCGCCCGGAAGTGCCAGAAAAGCCGGCTGGCGAGATGACTCTGGCGGATCGCATCACCGCGCTGCTCGCGGGGCAGATTCGCAAAGGCGCTTATCCGGTCAATGCGCGGCTGCCCACCGAGAAGTGCATGACCGAGGAATATGGCGTGAGCCGTACCGTGGTGCGTGAAGCGATCTCCCGGCTGAAATCCGAAGGCCTGGTCGAAACCCGGCAGGGCAGCGGCACCGTGGTGCTGGATCCCCGGACCAGCGCAGCCTTCCGGCTTGGGCCCGGCGACGGCGACCCGGCGCGGGGCGTGGTCCGCATCATCGAGTTGCGCCGCGGCATCGAGGCCGAGATGGCGGCGCTGGCGGCGGAGCGCCGCAGCGAGGCCGAGATGGCGCAGATCCGCCGCGCCCTGAAGGCCATCGACCGCGCCGTTGCCGCGGGTGGCGACGGCGTGGAGGAGGACCTGGCATTCCATATGGCCGTGTCCCGCGCCACCGGCAATCCCCACTACACCGAGTTGCTCGGGCTGCTAACGCGCGCACTGCAGGATGCCATCCGCGTCACCCGCGGCAATGAGGCGCGGCGCACCGACCTGGCCGCGCAAGTACGCGCCGAGCATGAAGCCATGTGCGCGGCCATCCAGGCGCGTGACCCGGAGGCGGCGCGCAAGGCCGCCTTTCAGCACATGAAGAATACGGCGGACCGCATCGGCGAAGCCGACCAGAGCTTCTGGACCGGCAACAGCCGCGCAGCCGCGCAGCGCCTGGCGCGCGCGGGCCTGGGCGAAGTGCTGCGCCGGCCATCCGCACGGCGTTGACGCACACCGCCCACGCGGCTCGTGCGTCAGGTTTTTGGCGGCGGGGCGAAGGCCGCGGCCTGYCCCGGCTTGCGCAGCATCTTGTCGACCTCGCCGGCATGCAGCTCCTCGATCTGGATCATCTGGCGCGCGAATTCCTCCAGTGCCACGGAGCGATCCTCCACCAGCGACAGCAGCTCGCGATACAGCTTGAGGGCAGCGTTTTCCGCTTCCAGCGATTCACGCAGCATGGCGGCGGTATCGAAGGTGTGGCTGTCGAGCAGCTTGCCGATGGCCAGCGACGGATACGCGCCCAGCGTGGTAATCCATTCCCCCGCCTGCTGGGCATGCAGCAGCGATTCGTTGGCCTGCTCACGCAGCCAGGAAACGATCGGGATGCGGCCAAAGCCGAACACAAGCAGCGAGTAATGGGTATAGCGGACCACCCCCGCAAGCTCGGCTTCGAGGATCCGGTTCAGCACGCTGACCACTTGTTCCTTTTCCATCTCGGCCATGGCACGTCCTCTCCGATGGGTTGGCGTTGCTACGTCATTACGTCATTGGCGGGTCGCAATCATCATGGAGTCCGGCCCGGTGAGCGGTTCCACCCGCGCTTGCGCAAAGCCCACTTGCCTTGCCCAGGCGCAGCATTGCGCCCCGGTGTAATCGAAGCCGCCCGGGGTTTCGATCAGCATGTTCAGGCTCATCAGCAAGCCAAACACGTTCTGTTTGCGCGCGTCGTCGATCATCGCGTCATAGACGATCAGGCGGCCGCCGGCGGGCAGCGCGGCGTGGCATTTTTCCAGCAGGTATAGCTTCTGATCGAGATCCCAATCGTGCAGGATATGCCCCATGACAAGCACGTCTGCCTGCGGGCAGGGGTCGTTGAAGAAGTCGCCGGGATAAAAACGCAGCCGATCCTGCAGGCCATGCAAGGCGACATATTCCTCGAACACCGGGCCAACTGCGGGCAGGTCGAAGCCGCCGCCGCGCAGATGCGGGTGGGCCAGCGCGATCTGTACCGGCAGGGCCCCTTGCGCCGTGCCGATATCGATAAAGGTCTGGCACTGGGCCCAGGGGAATTTGCGCGCCATCGCCTGGGCGGCGGCCAGGCTGACGCCGGTCATGGCTTGCAGGAAGCCGCGCAGGCCTTGTTCGTCCCGATAGATTGCGGCGAAGAGGTCGCCATGCTCGTCGGCCTGGGTCTGCGGCAGGCCGGAGCGCAGCGAATCGGTCAGCGACGCCCAACTGGGGTACAGCCGCGCATTGGCCATCTCCAGCAGGCCGCCTACGTAGCTGGGCTTGGCCTTGTCCAGGAAGAGGTCCGTGTCGGGCGTGTTGCTGTACCGGCTGGGTGCCTCGGCGTCTTCGCGGTCGAGCAGGTGCAGGGCCACCAGCGCGTCGAGGAAATCCACCGCGCCGCGTGGATGCAGGCCAAGGGCGGCGGCCAGCGGGCCGGCCGGCTGCGGCGCTTTCGCCAGTTGGGTGAACACGCCAAGCTCCACCGCGCTKAGCAAGGTCTTGGCGGCCCAGAAGCCCATCCCGAGCTGCAACACCCGCTCCGGTGTCAGGTCCGGCACCTGCCACGGGCTGGCGGGCGCGGGGCCGCGGGCGACGTTTTTTCCGTTCTGCATAAGTCACCTCGTCGCCGCCGCCGGCGTACCTGGATACCCGGGCGCCGGGGCGTAGGGAAGGATGCTGGTAACTCTAGATGCCGGAAGAGGCGAAATCCAGCCGATTCTGGCGGCGTTGCGCCATTTCGGGAAGCTGCCCGCGCGTGGCTCCGGGGCCTACGGGGCCGCGGCCAGCCGCTGTCCGTGACAAAGATGGGTGACAAGCAGCGCAAGGCCGAGCAGGCATCCCAGGCACCAGGCAAAGGCGCTGCCGTAGCCATGCGCCGCGCCAGTGCCTTCCAGCCGCGCATAGAACAGGTTACCGACCAGCGCCACGCCGACCGAATTGCCTGCCTGCTGGACCGTGGCAAGCACGCCCGCGGCCACGCCTGCATGGTGTTGCGCCGTCCCCGCCAGCACGGCGCAGGCCAGCGGCGCCATCACCATGCCGATGCCCGCGCCCTCTACCACCAGCAGGATCAGCAGCACCGCCAGCGAGCCGGTGCCTTGCGCCTGCCATGGCAGCAGCGTGTTCGCCAGTTGCAGCCAGTGGCCCGCCGCCAGCAGCATCGCGCCATAGGCGAGGGACGAGCGCCCCAGGCGGGCGGCGATGCGCGGCGCGGCCAGTGAGGCGGCAAAGAAGCCCAGCGCCAGCATCGTGAACGCGCCGCCGCCTTGCAGCGGGCTCAGGCTAAGGCCGTCTTGCAGGTAGAGCGCCAGCACGAAGTAGAACGAGGCATTGCCGGCGTAGAAGGCTACCGTCACGGCCAGTCCGCGCGCAAAGCCCGGTGCGGCGAACAGCGCCGGGCTCACCAGCGGCTGTCCGCCGCGCGCATGCTGCCGGCGCTGATGCCAGGCGAACATGACGAGCAACACGGGCGCCACGGCCAGCGTAAGCAGGGCGGCGGGCGGCCAGCCTTGCTGCCTGCCTTCCACCAGTGGCCACACCAGCGCGCCCAGTGCCGCCGCCAACAGCACCATGCCAGGCACGTCCGGCTTGCTGCCGCCGGTGGGCGGCGACGCGCGCAACACGCGTGGCGCCAGCACCAGCGCGATGACAGCCACGGGCACGTTGATCAGGAAGCAGATGCGCCAGCCCAGCCCGCCCAGGTCGGCCCGGATCAGCGCGCCGCCCACCAGTTGGCCGAGCAGCGCCGCCAGGCCTAGCGTCAGGCCGTACGCGGCGAATGCCCGCGCCCGCGCGGGGCCGGTGTAGGTGAGCGAGAGCATGGCCAGCACCTGCGGCTGGAGCAGCGCGCCCGCCAGGCCCTGCGCCACGCGTGCCGCGACCAGAGCGGGCGCGGACGGGGCAAGCCCGCAAGCGGCGGAGGCGAGCGCGAACAGCAACAGGCCCAGCATGAACATGCGGCGCCGCCCGAGCATGTCGCCCAGCCGCCCGCCGGTGATCAGCCCGGTGGCATTGGCCAGGCCATAGCCCGCCACCACGAACTGCAGCGCGCCGGCGCTGGCGTGCAATTCACGCTGGATGGCAGGCAGCGCCACATTCACGATAAAGAAATCCATCACCACCATGAAGGTGCCGCTCAGCATCACCAACAGGGCCAGGCGGTCCATGGCGGTCGGGGACGATGTGGCGGCGTGGTGCGGGACGGGCGCGCTCTCGGCGCGGTTCAGGCTCGAGGAGGGCATGGCAGGAGTCCTTGGCAAGGGGCTTAGCCGAGTTCGCGCACGAACGCCAGGATGTCCGCGCCAAGCCGCCGCGCATGCGTGAACGGCAGGCCGTGCGGCGCGCCCGCGTAGACGGTGAGGCGGGCGTTGGGCAGCAGGGCCGCCGTGCGCTCGGCGGTCAGCGCAATCGGGCAGGAGGCATCGTTGTCGCCGTGGACCAGCAGGGCCGGCACCCTGATGGCCGGCAGCTCCGCGCGGAAATCCGCATGGACGCTGGCATGATTGCAGCCCAGCAGCGCCTGCAGCGAAGTCTGCAGCGCCATGGCGCGCACCCACGCAAGCCGCGGCGCCGAGCACAGGCCGCCGCCGAACGGCGCGAGGTTGTTCTCCACCCAGAGCGGAAAGTCGTCCGCCAGCTCGGCCGCGGCTTGCGCCAGCAGCGCGGGATCGATGCCGTCCGGGTTGTCGTCGCTGCGCGCAACGCACGGCGTGGTGCAGCCCACCAGCACGATGCCGGCGACGTGGCCCGCGCCGTGGCGCGACAGGTAGCGCACGATCTCTCCCGCAGCCATCGAATGGCCGACCAGCGTCACGCGCCGCAGGCCGAGCGCGTCGATGACGTCCGCGAGATCGTCGGCCAGCGTATCGAAGTCATAGCCGCGCCCCGGATCGCTGGAACGGCCATGCCCCCGGCGGTCGTAGGCGATGCAGCGCATGCCTGCGGCATGCAGCGCCTGCATCTGCCCGCTCCATGCGTCCGATGGCAGCGCCCAACTGGCCGCGAACAGCACCACGTCCGCGGCCGGATTACCGTTGTGCCAGTCGCGCACGAAGAGCGACACGCCTTCACGGGTCAGCACATGGCCGGGCTGTGTGGCGTGGCGCTCAGCGGGGTTTGATGCGCCGGGATGGCGCAGGGGCGGCGCGGAATGTGTCATGGCGGTGGCAGGCATGAGGCGGCTCCGGTGGTGGTTACCTGGCGAGTCCAGGCGAGCTCAGTGTCGGAGCTGGGGGGCTGCGCGCCAATTACGCGAGAGGTAATAGAAACGGCCAGAGAGCCGCCTCCAGCCGTGGCCGTCTACTATTTCGGTCACTGCGGCCTTGGTCGTTAGACGCTTCATTGCTACGATTCCCTGAGAAGCACTCCGGAGATGGACATGCCATGGTTTGTGGTCCTGGCTGGCGCACATTGGCGCCAACTGTCGCCGACGATTTTCAAGACACACGCMCGCGTCGACGACTGGAGCCAGCTGTTTTGTGACGGCGTCGATACAAGCGGTGGAATGACCGAGTTGAGGTACAAAGCATCGATCATCCTCGTGCCGCACTCGGCCGTTCTTGTTGCTGTGCGGCTGGGCGAAAGCAAGGGCGGAATGGGTTTCGTAGCTGACGCCGACGTAGGCGACACCGCCGATCACTGAACCCGTCTGCCAAGTGAGCGCGTATCGGTTCAAACTACGAGCCCCGAGGGGGCAACTATGTCCATCGCGACCTATGGCGGATACACCATCCGAGGCTTTGCGAAGCCCTTGGTGGATGGCTCGTTCGAAGCTTCGGGGGCCGTAGAGAAGGATGGCCAAGTGCTCGAGACCTCCGACCCGCTTGGCTATTACCCGACTTTTGAAGGGGCACTTGCCGAAGGCCTTGCCTGGGCCAGGGAATGGGTTGACGTTCATATCTGAACCTTCCGAAATTCCACCACCCCCGCCCATGGGTTCGCGGCCCACGCGCTTGCGCCATTGATCTCGTCCCACAGGTCGCGATACGCCCGAATGCTCGGCTTCCATTGAATATCGAGGCCAGTGGCATTGATCGCATTGCGGTGCTTTCGCAAGATCGCAGCGCTGAACTGGTAATCAAGGCTTGCCACAGCCCGCCACGAGCGGGCATCTTCCGGAGCAAAAAAAATCCCGCCAGGCACGGAATGCCAGGCGGGGATACGAATTCGCATCGTGCCCAGCGGAGGGCCGCGATGCGAGTTTCAAKGCTAGCAGGGCGGGCGGCTTGGGACTGTCAACAATTGTCACGGTGGCCGGGGTGCCGATCGCACCGGAGCCGGGCACTTCGTAGCGGGTGTGGGCTTGACGCGGCATTCGAGGCGAAAGGCGGCCTCGAATGTCTAAATGCGCGACGCGATGACGGGGGGCAATCATGGGTGACCGCCGACGGCCGTGCCCGGCTGGCACGTTGCCCGCGCAGTCCACCAAGCTAGATGACGATAGTGTGACGATCTTGGGATACGCGACAGCACGGCAGGTAAGAGTTCAGGAGGAAACCGGGGTTCAAAAGGAAACGGGGATTCAAGAAGAAGCCGGCGAGTAGCCGGAGCAGCACAATCTATCAGCCGACTTCGGGCGGCTTTTTTCCTCGCAGTTTTTTGACGCAGTGTGCGCTTGCGCACCGTGCTGCAGACCCGGGCGCTAAACGATGGAGGCGGGCTGGCTAAAGCGGCCGGTCACGGAAAATGCCAGGCGCCTGGGAGGGATCAGCCTGGCACTCGGCGAATCCTGTTGATGACCAAGACTAGCGAGCATTTTCACTCTAGATGTCCAGAGTAGATTCGTAAGTGTGGCAGCAAACACATCCGCCTCTACAGGCGTTTTTTTTACGCCCGCCGCGCGCGGGCGTCTTCTTTTCTGGAGCGTTGGTGGCCACATGTCGAGCCAGCACTGTTCGAGTCGGGGTCCTGTCGCCGGCGCGCGTAGCCGCGTGGATTGCGCAAGCCAGCCAACCCGCGCAGCTTCTTGTCCTCGTTTTGTGAGTTACCGCCTGCGATGGCTGCCCAGCGCTCGCGGCGTCCCGCTCCGAATCGCTTCCTCGAGCAAATCCGCGAGGGCACGCGTCCGGTGCTCCGCGATCTGCCGCGCCGTGGCCCGTGCGCCAGGCATCTGCGCATCCGTGAGCGCACCGGCCCCCAACGCTTTCATGGCTTCGCGGCAACGGGCCGGATCGATCTGCGGTTTCGCGTCATCTAGCATGGGATTCGAGGTCTGCGCTTGCTGTTTCAGGCCGGATTGTGCACCCATCTCACGTGGGGACGATCCCCTCTTGTTGGGGTAATCGTGAAGGACTATTGACGGCGGAAAAGCGCCTGTGCCGGCGCCCGGCGATCCACCATMGGGATGATGTGGAAGAACGCCACAGGCCATTCGGGCCAGGACGTTTCGTGCAGGACCCGGAGTTTCGGGCTCTGCTTTTGTCTTGAAAGCGATGGCTTGCGCTTGGCGAGGCAAAAAAATGCCCACCGGATAAACGGAGGGCACGAAGAAGTGACATTGGGCGAGACGCTTTTCCCGCCCGCACGCAGTGTCTCACCATGGGCGGCGGGTATCTGCCCCAACAGCGTGGGGTTTGTGCTTCATCACCCACTTGACTTGGATCAACGTTCGAAGCTAGGAGATGTGATCCTCGCCCCCMTGCGGGGCAGTGGCCCGGGATGGCCTCAGCGGCCTGCCTACTGCTCGTGCGGTACGAATCGCCAGCCGCCGGCTTCGAGCGCAAAGGCAAAGCCGGTGACGCGCTGGTCGGGCTTGCCGCCGGTAGAGATCATGGCGGAGCAGCGCACGTTGCCGCTATTGTGGCTCAGGCCGCACTCGTCGAGCTGCTTGACCGTCAGCGATGTGGCCATTGCGGTCAGCTCCGCGACTGCCTCCGCATCCGTCTCGGTCTTCAATCGCCCACGGGCAAACTCGCGCATCGAGGCGGTGGCTTGCCCGGCATCCGGGCCGCTGATGGCGGGTTCTTCACGCCGCACCAGCACCCACGGCTCCGGGTTGCCGCCGAAGGCCAGCGCACGGTAGCCGTCGCGGCGGCCAGCCTTGACCCCGACGATACAGACGATCTCGCCGCCGCTGGCGGGCAGGCAGCCCTTGACCGTGTGCGCCTTGATGGAAGCCATGATCCCTGCCACAAGCGGCGAGCGCGCACGCTCGGCCGCAGCCGGGTCAGTCTGCTCCAGCTGCTTCAGGCGCTCGGCCTCCGATTGCTGGATAGCGGCGGTGACCTGGTCGGGCGTGGGCGCGGGCGGGGCCGCGGCAGCGATGACGCCGGCGCTGGCGGATGCCAGGCAGACAGAGAGGAATGCAGCTTGGGTAGCGAGACGGGAAAAGCGCATGGAGAGGGAGCAACAGCCGGATAAGAAGGGCGGTCAGTTTAGCACCCAGGCAGGCAATCATGAGCAGCAAGGGCCGCTTTGGCGTGGCGCTCGCTTTCCGTTTTCCGTTCCGGGGACCACGCTCGGTGTCCGGTGCCTGTCACCGGCATGAAACAGCCCGCTGGGCGGCGGGCTGGGCGGCCTGGTCAGGCCTTGCAGGGTCCAAGCGCCTTAGCTGGCTTTCTCTTTCTTCTGGTGATGGACGATCCGGTCCCACCAGTAATGGAACGGATGGGCGTGTTCCGGATAGAGCACCGACTTGTGGAAAAAGCCCGCGCGAATGACGAAGGCATAGAGCAGGACGACTGCCCCGAGGAAGAGCATATAGGCGATCATGGCGGTTCCCTTATATGGTGGCCATGATTCATTGTAGGCGTCGCGCGCCTGGCGCGCCGGGCGCTGGCGGCTACATGTTCCTGGCCCCCAGCGCGGCTAGCTGGCTAGCTACTTCAGCGGCCAGGCCGTGCAGATGAATGACGAAAACATCGCGAACGGCTGAGCTGATGCCGGAAGCGCCTCTCAGGCGCAGACTGCAGCGCATGCTTGCCAATCGCCGCACTGGGACGGAACCCGCCATGCCACGCATTCAGAGCGATATCCCCGCCCGCCTGGACCGCCTGCCGTGGTCGCGCTGGCACTGGCGGGTGGTGATCGCGCTGGGGGTGGCGTGGGTGCTCGACGGGCTTGAGGTGACACTGGTGGGATCGCTGGGCGGCGTGCTGGAGCGCCCGGATGGCCTGGGCCTCAATGCGGCGCAGGTAGGGTGGCTAGGGTCGCTGTACATAGCTGGCGCGGTATTGGGCGCGCTGGTGTTCGGCCGCCTTGCGGACCGCCTTGGCCGCAAGGCCTTGTTCCTGGTGACGCTGGCGGTGTACATGGCGGCGACATTGGCCACCGCTTTTTCCACGGGTTTTGTCTTCTTCGCGGTGTGCCGCTTCCTGACGGGCCTTGGCATCGGGGGCGAGTACGCGGCGATCAACTCGGCCATCGATGAACTGATCCCGGCGCGCGTGCGCGGGCGCGTTAGCCTGGCCATCAACGGCAGCTTCTGGTTCGGTGCCGCGCTTGGCGCGGGCCTGAGCCTGGTGCTGCTGGATCCGCGTGTGCTGGGCCCGGCCCTGGGCTGGCGCGCGGCGTTCCTGCTCGGCGCAGTGCTGGCGCTAGCCATCCTGCTGGTGCGCCGGGACGTGCCGGAGAGCCCGCGCTGGCTGCTGACGCATGGGCGTGGCGAGCAAGCCGGGCGCATCGTCGCCGCCATCGAGGCGCAGGTGGTGGCCCAGTACGGCGCGTTGCCGCCAGCCACGGGCACGATCCTGCTTTCCAGGCGCGCGGCGCCTACGCTTGGCGAGGTCGCGCACGTACTGTTCAAGCGCTACCGGCTGCGCAGCGCGGTCGCCCTGGCGCTGATGGTCTCGCAGGCGTTCTTCTATAACGCGATCTTCTTTACCTATGCGCTGGTGCTCACGCGCTTTCACGGCGTGCCCGATAACCGCGTAGGGCTGTATATCTTCCCCTTTGCGCTCGGCAATGTGCTGGGGCCGCTGCTGCTGGGGCCACTGTTCGACCGCGCCGGGCGGCGCCGCATGATCGGCCTTACCTATGTGCTGTCCGGTGTTGGACTGGCTCTGACCGGGTGGGCGTTCGAGCAGGGCTGGCTTGACGCGCGTAGCCAGGCGCTGTGCTGGTCGGCGGTGTTTTTCCTGGCCTCCGCGGCGGCCAGTTCCGCTTACCTGACGGTGAGCGAGGTCTTTCCCATCGAGACGCGCGCCCTCGCCATTTCGGTGTTCTACGCCGTGGGGACGGGCACCGGCGGCTTTATCGGGCCGTTGCTGTTCGGCGCGCTGATCGCAAGCGGCAGCCGCGCCGCGGTGGCTGTTGGCTATGGCATTGGTGCGGCGCTGGTGATCGTCGCGGGCTTGTTTGCCCTGCGCTATGCGGTCAATGCGGAAAAGCGCCCGCTGGAAGAGATTGCGCCGCCGCTGTCGTCGCGCGATTAGCCCGCCTTGCGTGCCAAATCTGCGCCGCCGCAGCCCGGCCGGATGCGTTGCCGCAAGCGCGGCTGCTGTGATTGCCGAGCCAGGGCCGGCGCACCGGCAACACGGGCGCGGTCTGGTCTCCCTCAGACCGGATCTTTCCTGCGGAACGCGGCCTGCGCGGTGGCGATCAAGCGGCCTTGGCTGTCGGTGACCTCGGCGTTGGAGAAAAATACCCGGCGGCCACCGCCCACGCGCCGGCCAACCACCAGCAGCGGCTCCACTTGCGCGGACGAGACATAGTTGACGTTCAGCGAGATGGTGGTGGCGGCACGGCGCATGCCATGCTCGGGAAACAGGCCGGCGTAGCCGCCCGCCGCGTCCAGCAGCGTGGCCAGGATGCCGCCTTGCACGACGCCCGTGTTGTTGAGGTGCGCAGCCTGCGGCATCAGCGACATGCGCACCAGGTCCGGCTGCCACTCCACGATGGTGAGATTCAGCGATTCGAGAAAGGGATTCTCCAGCGCGTAAGGCTGGCTTGCGGGGGCGTTGTCAGGCATGGCGAGCGAGGGACTGTGCCAGTGAGTTGGAATGGCCGTCATGATAGCCGCTCGCGGCCCGCGGCTATCCGGACGGTTTCGTTGTCGCGCTCTCCGACGGGACGGGTGAGATGTGCTTGCTGCGCGCCTGATCCTGTTCGCAGGCCCCAGAGATGGCTAGGCGGGCATCGCGCCCATCGTCAGCAGCCCGCATCCGCCCAGCATCCCTGCCCAGCGGGCGGCGCGTACCGCGATGGCCGGCGCGTAGCTGAGCAGCAGCACCAGCACGAGCGCGCCGAGCGTCAGCGTGCCGATCCATGAGACGCTGCCCATCGGCCAGCCTTGCTGCTGCACGCAAGCCGCCAGGGCAAGGGCCAGCGCGGCCCAGCCCAGTCCCTGCAGGCGCAAGCGCGCGGCGGGCGAAGGCGCGGCGCCACGGCCGTGGCGATCGGCATAGTGGCGGTCCAGCGTCTGGCTGAGCGCGGTGAAACCGCTATAGGTGAGGGCCAGCGCGGTGAGGAAACCCAGGCTTGCGCTCATGCGGCTCCCTTCGCATCGCTGGACGGCATACCAGTGCCTTTGGCCGGCGCCGGGCGCCGCGCGGGCACGCGCGCCTTGGCGCGCCGCCCCAGGATATGCGCTGCCGCGCCCAGCGCAATGCCCAGCGCCAGYACCGTCAGGTCGAACCCCGCCACGGCAGCAGGCCCCTGGCCTTGCAGCAGCGTCGCGCCCAGGTGGGTCTGCGTGGTGAAGGCGTTGAGCACGGGAATGGCAGCGAGCATCAGCGCGCCGGCCCAAAGTTGCGCGCGCCACATGCCGCGCGTCGGCCGCACCTGCGCCAGCACGGCTGCCGTGCCCCAGGCGATGAAGAAGGCATGGATCTCCGCGTCGGGGCGGTGCGGCATGCCCACGGGCAGCAAGCGGTTGGCCCAGAAGTACGCAGCAAACGCGATCGGCAGGCCGGCAATGGCGCCGAGGTTGAGCGCGTCCACCAGCCGCAGGCCGAAGCTCGGGCGCTCGCCGGCCGCCAGTGCCTTGGCCTGGCCTTGGCGCGTTTTTACGCCCCACAGCAGCGCGCCGGTGGCCACCATGACGCAACMTGCCAGCCCGCTCACGAAGAACAACGCGCGCAACAAGGGCCCGGCGAAATGCGCCTCGTGCAGGCCCACCATCACGCCGCGCGTCTGGTTGGCCGCGGCGGGCGCGTCTCCAGTGGCTGCGACCAGCGCGCCGGTGACGCCGTTAAAGCGCATCGACGGCGCATTGGCGGACAGCGAGCCTTCGGTGCCGCGCGACACCGTGATGGTGGCGTTGGCATCGCCGGGCAGCATGATGGCGACGCGGCCGGGCTGCGCGCCATCCCAATGGCGCATGGCTTGTTCCACCAGCGGGGCGACCGGCGTCAGCGGGGCCGCGCGCCCACTTGGCTTGCCTTGCGGCGCGCGGCCGAAGGCCTCGTTGTTGAAAGCCTGCTGGTTGCCCTCGTACGCGGTCTGGATGCCCCACGGCATGTACATGAACATCAGCGTGACCAGTCCGGTGTAGGTGATCATCAGGTGGAAGGGCAGCGCCAGCACGGCGGTGGCATTGTGCGCRTCGAGCCAGGAGCGCTGGCCCTTGCGCGGCCGGAAGGTGAAGAAGTCCTGGAAGATGCGCCGGTGCGTGATGATGCCGCTGAGAATGGCCACCAGCATGAACATCGCGCAAAAGCCGATGATCCAGCGCGCCCAGATCGCCTGCATGAAGTACAGGTCGAAGTGCAGGCGGTAGAGGAACTCGCCACCGCGCGTGTCGCGCACGGTTTGCAGGAAGGCGCCGGTGGCGGGATCCAGCGTGCGGCTCTCGAAGCGGCCGCGGCCGCCTCCGATGCCTGAGGCCGGCGCGCCGGGTGGGCGCATCCACAGCACGTTTACCGCGGGGTTGCGCGCATCCGGCAGGTTGATGAACCAGCGGGGCGAGTCCGCGGCGTTGCGCTGCAGGTAGGCTACCGCACGGCTGGCGGCTTCGGCGCTGGACACTGGCGTGGCGGCCGAGCGGTGCAGCTCGGGCTTCATCCACAGCGTGATCTCGTCCTTGAAGTAGCTGGCGGTGCCGGCGCAGAACACCAGCAGCAGCACCCAGCACACCAGCAGCCCGGACCAGCTATGCAGCCAGGCCATCGATTGGCGCAGCCCGGCCCTCATGACGCGCTTCGCAAGGCAGCCAGCATGACGCCGAGCACCGCGGCAGGCACCGCCACGCCGGCCCAGGCGCGCCACGCGCTGCCGGCGGCGAACACCCACAGCACCGCGCACGCATATAGCGAGAACGACAGCAGCGTGGCGGTCATCACGGCCTCGTCCGGCGGCATGGGCATCACCACGGCCAGCAGCCCGGTGGCCACGGCCGCGAGTACATAGCCGCCCCCGATGGCGGCCACCACGCGCGAGGCAACGCCGAGGCGATAACGGCCGGTCTGGCTCAACCCCATGACAAGCGCTCCCTTCTTACTTGTTGGGCGMGGCTGCCGGCACTGCGGGTACCGCGGCCAGGCCATCGCCCTGCGTCAGCGACAGGGTGGTGACGTAGCTGGCGATGTCGTACGGCTTGCCATTGCGCTCGCCGGCGGTCTTGTCAACGTGGTGCACCTCCAGCACGTAGGTGCCTTGCCACGGCTGCGCCAGGCGCACGATGCCTTGCTCGTCGGTGCGCAGCTCGCGGCCCCAGCCGGACTGCACGGCCACGCCCACTTTGGCCTTGGGCAGCGGGCGGCCGGCATAGACCACCTGGTACTCGCCGGCGCGGCCAGTCGGCACGATGTCCAGCGCGAGCCTGGGCGTGACGGCGGTGGTGGAGCCAGCACCCAGCAAGCGAGCCGCCGGCGTCCAGGCGGTGCGGATCACCTTGTCGCCGTCCTTGCGCTCCAGCACCGGATAGCCCGTGTCCTGCGCAACGATGGTCTCGCCCGCGCCTGCGCGCCCCGAGAGCACGAAGCCGTTGGTGGTCTTGTCCGCCTTGAGGGGTTGCTCACCCCTGGCCGTTACCAGCACGGCGGTGGGCTGCACGAACCGGTCCAGCAGTCCCGGCGAAACTTCGCGCAGGTTCTCGTTGAATTCGCCAAAATACAGTTGGGCGGCCGCTGGCGTTTGCTCCAGCCAGACCTGGTGGGCCTGAGCGGTGCCGCTCAGTGCGGCGCCGCAAAGCAGGGCTGAGGTGATGAGGCGATTCATGGGCGATGCATCCTTTCAAGACGGGGGCCTGGCAGTGCCGTGTTGCGCACAGGCCGTTGGCTGGGACGGCCGGCAAATTGTGGCCGCCGAGTCGCATATGATAATCGTTCTCATTTATCTTGTGTGGATTTTGCGTGATGGCGGAGCGTGGGGGCAGGCTATGGACGCAGGCCGGCCGACGCCCCCCGGAGGCGGATTTGCGGTCATTGAGGGGGTGCAGGAAAGGGGTCTTTGGCCCGGCTTTTGCGTCCGGATTCAAGGCTTGGGGGGGGCCGGTCCCGCGCTCGGCTATCATGTGCGATCCTCAGGATCTTCAGTGTGCGGCCAGCGCCGCATCCGCGACCGTTTCCCCGCCTCTTCTACCTGCATTTATTGTGTCTTTTGCCATGCATTCTTCTGATCCCGCCGACGTCAAGAAAGTCGCCGCCATTGTCTGGATCCGCGTCCAGATGGAGCGGCTCGGCATCTCCATGGATGAATTGGAGGCGGCAGGTTGTTTTGACTGGGAGGCGGCGCCCGCCAGGGCACCGGCCGAGGAACCCATCGTCGAGGAAAGTGAAATGGATGTAGATGTAGCCCAGGCGCTGTTGCCCGCAGGACCGATCACGGCACCGCCCGCGCTGTTGCCTGCCGGGCCAATCACCGCACCGCCGGTAGTAGCGCCTGCGCCATTGCGCAAGGCCGTAGCGCGCAAACGCGTTCCTGCCCCTGTCAGGCAATCAGCGCCGCCTGCTGTGCCGGTCGCATCGCCGGTCGCAACTCTGGAAGCCGCGCCTGTCGTAGTTGCGGTGGCAGTCGCCGACGCCGTGCCCGCGGAAAAGCCGGCCGCCGTAGTGGTTGCCGAGCCGGCGGCAACCCCGGCTGCCGCTCCTGCGCCTGCACGGGTGACCATGTCCGTGCCCGCGCAGAAAGCGGGAGCCGTGAAACCAGCGGCACCTCCAGCGGCTTCGGCACAGGCAGCCGAGGCCGCAGCCGTGCCGGCAGCCGCAGCGGTAGCACCTGCGTCAGCACTGCCGCAGGCGAGCGTCCCCGCACGCCGCTACCGCAATGCGGAGGGACAGGTCTGGGATGGCGTGGGCCCCATGCCCGCATGGCTGCTGCGTGCAGTCAACGCGGGTCAGTCGGTGGAGCATTTCCGGGTGAATTGAAGACAGCGGCCGATGGCCGCTGTCCTGGTCGCTGTCCTGGTCGCTGTCCTGGCCGCTGCCGGCGAGGCAGCGATGGTGCCGCGCTGCCGTTCAGGCCAGCGGGTTAATGATGGTGCGGCAGCGGATAAACGTTGTTTCCGCATCCAGCGCGGCGGCCAGCGTCGGCGAGGGCACCTTGTCGAGGTCGGTCACGACGTAGCCCATCTGGCCATGCGTTTGCAGGTGCTGGGCCACGATGTTGACCCCGTCGCGCGCCAGCAGCGTGTTGAGCGCGGCGAGCGCGCCCGGCGCGTTGCCGTGCACGTTGAGCAGCCGCGCCGGCGACGTTAGCGGGCCGGGGCTCACCTCGGGGAAATTCACCGCGCCAATCGTGTCGCCCGTCCTGAGGAAGGCAATGAGCTTGGTGGCGACTTCCGTGCCGATATTTTCCTGCGCTTCTTCCGTGCTGCCGCMGATATGCGGCGTCAGGATCGCGTTGGGCACGCCCTGCAGCGGGCTGGTGAAGCGGTCAGCGTTGGTCTTGGGCTCTTCGGGGAAGACGTCGATCGCCAGGCCGGCGATATGGTTGTCATCGCACGCCGCGCGCAGCGCTTCGATATCCACCACGGTGCCGCGCGACGCGTTGATCAGGATCGCGCCGCGCCGGAACTGGCGGAGCACGTCGGCATCGATCATCTTCTTGGTCTGCGCGGTGGCCGGCACGTGCAGCGTCACGATGTCGGCCTGCGACACCGCATCCGCCAGCGAGCGCGCCGCGCGCGCCGAGCCCAGCGACAGCTTGGCCTGCACATCGTAGTACACCACGCGCATGCCCATGGCTTCCGCCAGCACGCCAACCTGCGAGCCGATATTGCCGTAGCCGATGATGGCGATGGTCTTGCCGCGCGCCTCGAACGACCCGCTTGCGCCCTTGGCCCATTTGCCGGCATGCGCCAGCGCGTTTTTCTCGGGAACGCGGCGCAGCAGCAGGATCGCCTCCGCGATCACCAGCTCGGCCACGGAACGCGTATTGGAGAACGGCGCGTTGAACACCGGCATGCCGGCGCGGGCCGCGGCGTCGAGGTCTACCTGCGAAGTGCCGATGCAGAAGCAGCCAATGGCCACGAGGTGTTTGGCGGCTTCGATTTCAGCGGCGCCAAGGTGCGTGGCGGAGCGAATGCCGAGAATCTGGTGGGCCGCGGGAGCGCGATGCAGTTCGTCGCCAGCGAGCGCGCCAGTGCGGCGCTCGACGGTGACATGCGCTTCCTTGAAGCGCTCGACGGCGGTGTCATGGATGTTTTCAAGCAGCAGTGCTGAGGTCATGGCGATTGGGTGATGGCGGCGAAGGCGCGAGGTGGGTGCGGCAGCGCGAGGGCATGCGCAAGGTGAAACGTACGCTGCCATGGTAACGCAGGCAGCGCTGCCCAGCCGAACACCCACATTGCCGCCAATGGCAAATCCGTCCCGCCCGGGACGAGGCCCGCTAGGGAAAGCCCCCGGATTGACCGGTGAATCAACGGCTCCTACAATTAATCGGAATGCTATTCCGTCTAATAGAACATCGGGCGCGACAACTCCGGAAGAACGCCCCGCCGCCAAGAGCGGGCGTGAGCCACGCATAGCGAACATCGAACACCGGACATCAATCAGTCAGACATCAATGGAGACAGCCATGTACCACCGCCTTTGCGCCAGCCTTGCCCTGGCAACCCTTAGCGTGGCCACGACCTATGCCCACGGCGCCACCTGGCCCGACAAGCCGGTGCGCATCGTGGTGCCATACACCGCTGGTGGTACCACCKATTTCGTAGCCCGTCAGGTGGCGCAGAAGCTGACCGAAAGCACCGGCAAGTCGTTCTTCGTGGAGAACAAGCCCGGCGCCAGCGGCACCATTGGCACGCTGCAGGTGGCACGTTCCGCGCCCGACGGCTACACGCTGCTGGCCAACGACACCACGTACACCATGTTGCCGTCGCTGTTCAAGGCGCTGCCCTGGGACTACAACAACGACTTGGTGCCGGTGACCACGATTGCGCAGACGCCGGTGATCCTGATCGTGCCCGCGAGCTCGAAGTTCAAGACGCTGCAGGAACTGATCGACTTCGCCAGGCAAAACCCGGGCAAGCTGAACTTCGGCTCGGGCGGCGCCGGCAGCTCCACGCACTTGTCCGCCGAGGTCTTCAAGAAGGACGCCGGGATATCGATCACGCATATCCCGTACAAGGGCGCGGGCGATGCGCTGATGGGGCTGATCGGCAACAACGTGGATATCCTGATCACCGCCACGCCGACCGCGGTGCCGCAGATCAAGGGCGGCAAGGCCCGCGCGCTGGCGGTCACGGGCGTCGTGCGCGTGCCCGCGCTGCCGGACGTGCCGACCTTTGCCGAAGCTGGCCTCAAGGACTACAAGGTCATCAACTGGTTTGGCCTTGCAGCACCCAAAGGCACGCCCCCTGCGCTGGTTGCCAAATTGCAGGCGGAGGTGCACAAGAGCGTGAACAGCCCGGAGGTGAAGGAGCGCCTGGCCAGCATGGGCGCCCAGCCGGGCGGCATTGCGCCGGCGGAATTCGCCAGGCGCATCAAGGACGACACCGCGCTGTGGAGCCAGGTGGCAAAGTCCGCCGATGTGAAGGCCGAGTAAATGGGCAAGCGCCGCCATTGCGCGGCGCTGGGACAACAAGGAACGAACATGTACTTCAGAACGGTGCCCCGGGAGATATCCCTCCAGGTCTTCTCGGCCATGCCCGCGCATTTGCGCAAGACCGGCGTGCGCTCCGAGTGGGCCGATGCCAACAAGGGCGGAGCCTGCATCGACAGCTTCCTGGAGGGGCCGGTCTTTGATCCCGCGGGCAACCTGTATGTGACGGACATCCCGTTCGGGCGCATCTTGCGCATCTCGCCGGCCGGGGAATGGTCGCTGGTCGCCGAGTACCAGGGCGAACCCAACGGCATGAAGTTCCTGAACGCGCGCGAACTGGTGGTGGCCGACTATCGCCGCGGCCTGTTGCGCGTCAACGTGGACACGGGCGAGGTGGCCTCCTTGCTGGGACGGCGCAACGCGGAACAGTTCAAGGGCGTGAACGACCTCGCCATCGCCCGCAACGGCGACCTGTACTTTACCGATCAGGGCCAGACCGGCCTGCACGATCCCACGGGCCGCGTCTACCGCCTGCGTGCCGGCGGGCAGCTGGACCTGCTGCTGGGCAATGTGCCCAGCCCCAACGGCCTGGCGCTGTCCTGCGACGAAAAAGTGCTGTTCGTGGCGGCCACGCGCGGCAATTGCGTGTGGCGCGTGCCGCTGCAGGCCGACGGCAGCGTGTCGAAGGTGGGGCAGTTCTTCACGTTCTACGGCACCAGCGGCCCCGACGGCATGGCCATCGACAGCCGTGACCGGCTGTTCGTGGCGCATGCCAGCCTGGGCTGCGTGTGGGTGCTGAGCAAGCGCGGCGAGCCCGAGGCGATCCTCGCCAGCCCGGCAGGCGCAACCACCACCAACCTGGCGTTCCAGCCCGCCGCTGAGCCGGGGCAGCCGCGCAAGGTGTTTGTCACCGAATCGGAGACGGGCACGATCCTGTTCGCGGATCTGGACGAGGCCGGGCTGGGCGCTTGATTCCGTTGCCGCCCGCGCCTGTCACTTCGGTGGCAGCAGGTCTTGCAGGTCCCGCAGGGTTGCCGCGGTAGCGGGGCCCGCAGGCGCGGAGACGGGTGGCGCCGGGCGGGCCGGGCTGATCGTATTCGTCCTGCCGGCCGGGCCGTTGCCGTTGCCAGTGCCGCCGCCGGCGGCGGCATGCGGCACGGCAGCCGGGTCGAGCCGGCCATTCTGGCCCAGCGCGATCTGCGCGCAGCCGGTGAGGAAGCCGTCCTTCTTCAGGCTGTTGGTGATGTCGATCGCCAGGACTGCAGCGCGCTCCTCGATCGGGATGAGGGTGCCGCCGCGGCTGAATGTGTATTTGCCTTTCCACACCGCGCGGTTCTGCCTGACATCCGTCAGCGTCGTGCCATAGTTGATCGACAGGCGGCCGCCGGACGCATTGACCACGCCCCCGCCGTTGGCGATGGTCAGCACCGTATCGGCGCCGAACGTACGCATCCTGCCGGTCAGCGCGGTCGAGTCCAGCTCCAGCCCCGAGATCTCGTCGTACGCCGATTCCACGCCGCACTGCCGGGTCACCTCGCGGAACTTGGCCGCGAACGCCGCGGAGAAGTCGCTGTTCCACCCCATGCCGGTAGTGCCCAGCACATACATGCGGGTGGGCTTGCCGGTGTAGTCGCTGGCGCGGCTGGTCACGCCGACGGTGGTCGGCGCGCAGCCGCCCAGCAGCATCGACGCTACGGCCAGCGCGGCGGGGGCGCTATATCGATATCGGTTTCCCATGTCTTGTGCCCTGAGAGAAATGGCGAGGCGACCGGTTGCGGCCGGCGCCCGCTTGCTACTTCGTGTATGAAAAGTAATAGGGGCTGGTGGCGGATCGCATCACATAGCGGCCGTCGGCTTCGGTCAGCCGATAGCATGTTTGCATCGCGTTGAAACTCGGGTTGGCCATCTCCAGGCAGACCTGGTTGGCTTCCGGCTCGATGCGGTAGCGCCCGGACGAATAGCCGCGGCTGACGGAATTGGTCACATCCAGGCTGCCGCTTTCCCGGACCTGCATCCAGAGCGTAACGCCGGACGGCGCGATGGCATTGATCCTTCCGAGATGCGTGAAATGGCTGGCCAGCTCGGCCCCGGTCAGTTGCCTGCCCTGCGGGCCGGCTGCAGGCCGGGTCGGGGCGTAGGCCGTGGCGCCCTGGCCAGGCTGCCCAGGCTGGCCAGGCGGGAGCGCCATGGCAGGCGGGGCGGCGGACGCCGTCTCGCTACGGAATTTCTGCAGTKCCAGCGCGGACCGCGCTGGCACTTCGCTGATCCATTGCGCGGGAATGGCAAAATTGATGTTCTGCGCGTCGGTCCGCATCAGGTAGGTAATGCCGACGAGCTGCCCGTCCGTGTTGAACAGGCCGCCACCGCTGGAGCCCGGGGAGATCGGGGCGGTGGTCTGGAGGCGGACGATGCGGTCGCGCTCGTCCTTGTTCAGCGAGGAGAGCAGGCCATCGCTCAGCGTCAGCTCGTAGCCGCGCGGCGCGCCGATGGCGTAGACCTTCTGCCCCACCTTGAGCGCGGCCAGCGGCGCGATCTTTACCGCCGGGGCGGTGAGGCCCTTGGCGCGCAGGATGCAGAGGTCGCGCTCGACATCGGCGTGCACCAGGCTGGCGCCATACGTGACCTTCTCGCGCCGGATGCTGACGGATTTGCCGCTCTTGAGCACGTGGCAGTTAGTGACCAGTTCCTCCGGCCCGATCACCACCGAGCTGCCCAGGCCGAACCGCGTGCCTTGCGCGTCAAAGACGGATACTACCCAGATGCTGGGCGATTCCCGCTCATAGAGTTCGGCCGAATCCAGCGCCAGGCAATCCGTCGAGATGCCAAAAGCCAAACACGAAATAGCGACGCTTCCCGCAATGTTTTGCGCCCGACCCATGATGTTCATTCTGGTGACTGGTTTTGCCGGATTCAGCCGCTATCCTGACGGTGCGGGCTGTCTGGTCTTTCCCCGGCCAGTTCGGCCGGGCTGCCTATGATAAACGTTCCGGATGCCAAGCGGGTGGCCCGCTATTGCGGCCGCCGCGCTAAAGATTCCCGGTTGATGGCCGACAACATGGATGCTGGGAGGTGCGCTTTCCCGCTGGCTTCAATGCCAATCGTAGCTTCAGCCGCAGCTTCAACGGTAGCTTCAATCTCAACCTCAATTTCAACCTGGAAGACCATTCAATGGATATTTCCCTCGTCAGTGCCGCTAGCAACTCGGGCGGCGATCCGGTGCCCACCATGATGCTGCGCAAGTCGCTGGACCTGCAGGCTCAGAGCGTGGCAACCCTGCTGGGCTCGATGCCGCAAGTCAGCGTTCCGGCCAGCAATCCGCCTCACCTTGGCCAGAACATCGACGTCAAGGTCTGATTCCGGTAATCCGGTAACGGAGCTGCCCGCGCCCAGGTTGACATCGAACGGGTGCGGGGAGCTAAACGGCGGAGCCGGGCGGCTGCGGCGCCAGCGCGAACGCCAGCCGCACGGTCGTCCCTTGCGCCGAAGAGCGCAGGTCCAGCGCCGCTCCGATGGCCTCGGCACGCCGGCGCATATTGCCCAATCCCCGTCCGTGCGCGGCAGCCTCGGGCGCAAAGCCGCGGCCATTGTCGTGGATCTCGACGACCAGGGCTTGCTGGCCGGCATCATGGCGCGCCGAGACCCGGATAGCGCTGCCGCCGCCATGCTGCATGGCATTGGAAAACACCTCCAGCAACAGGTAGTGCAGCTCACGCACCCGCTGCGGCGTCAGGTCGTGCAGCGCCGGCAGGCGCGCTACCTGCCAGTCCACCCGCAATCCCGCCGCCTCCAGCCGCGGGCCAAGCCGGTAGCGCAGGTTGCCGAGTACGGTGGCCAGGTCGCCGCCGGTGTCCTGCAGCGCATCGACGGATAGTTTCAGGGCATCCAGCGCATGCTGCAGCTGTTGCTGCAACGTGTGCGTGGAAGGGCTGCCGGAGCGCAGCATGGAGAGCATGCCCACCAGCTGGCTGCCAAGGCCGTCATGGATATCGCGCAAGACCCTGCCGCGCTCTTGCAGGGTGGCCTGCTCGCGCTCCATCTCGCGGGAGTGGCGGTACAGCGCATACAGTTCCTGCTCCTTGCGCGAGACCGCCCTGTCCAGCTTCTGGTTCAGGGCAGCCAGCATGCGTGTGGCGCGCGTGTAGCGGTCGACCAGCAGCCAGCCCATGGTCAGGCTGAAAATCAGCGACACGTAGCGGGTGACGGAGGAGTCCCAGTAGTCATCCCCGATCCACCAGACATGGATCAAATCCAGCATCGAGATGAGCAGGGTGAGGCCAAGGGCGGCGGCAATCGCCGTGCGCTCACGCTCCGGGCGCGTCACGGCGGCGCGGACCAGCACGGCCACGATCGACAGTGCCATCGCAACATTGACGACCACATTGGCCAGCACCATGGCGCGGGTGCTGTGGGCCGCCACCATCAGCGCGATCAGCGGAAGCTTGACGCTCAGGTAGAGCCGCAGCACGCGGCGCAGCCAGCGCGCCTCCAGGCCGGTCACCAGGATGGCGAACCTGGCGGTCGCGTACATGAAGACCGCCCGCCCGGCCAGCACCACCGCGAGCCACGCATCGGGCGCGCCGGCGTCGTCGGAAACGAAGTACTCGGCCAGCCCGAAAGACCAGCCAAACTCGGCGATGGCATATAACCCGAACAGGGGATCCCGCTGGCGCCACCACACCAGCGCCGCCAGGCAAGCTAGCAGCACACTGGCCGCCGCGATGACTATCGGGCCGATGACCTTGAACCAGAGCGCGCGCTGGTAGTGGGCCTCCACCAGTGCCGGGGCACCAAACTCCACGCGTGACAGGCCGCCGCGCGAGCTGGCGCTGGCAGCGATCGTGACAATCAGTTCGTTCTCCGGGCGCAGCAGGTCAGCCGGCACCGGGATCAGCAATGGCTGCTGGCCGGCATAGGACGCCGGGGCCGACAGGCTGCCCGCGTGGGCGAGGCGGCTGCCGTTGAGGCGCACTTCATAGCTATTGGCGGCCCGCTCGATATACAGCGCGGCCATGCCCTGGCGGCCTGGCAAATCCGGGAAGCGCAGGAGAAATCGCGCGCCGCCGGTCTGGCCGGGACGGGACCGGTCCCAGTAGTAAGGCAGCCTGACGGTGGCCGGCGTGCCGTCGCCGGTGATCATGGCGGCCTCGCCAAGGATCTGCGGCTGCCCGGCGGCAAGCGGCGATGTGCCGGGCAAGGCGAGCAGCAGCCAGAGCACAAGCGCTAGCAGCGGCTTTGCGGTGAGCAGGGGGCGGGGCAACAGGATGCGCGCCATCCGCAAGGGGGCGGTAGCCGGCGTGGCGGGGGCGCTTGCCGCCGCGTGGGGTATCACCATGAGCTGGTCTGGGGCTTGGCGCAAGGGTGCGGGATGATGGCCCCGCCGCGCCCATCGTAGCTTTGCGCCGGAGCTCGGTCAATCGCACCGGTTGCGCGGCCCATCGCCGCGCCTTCAGGCGGGATGGGCCGGGCTTCACCCCACCGCGGCCGGCGCGCTCGCGGCGGGCCTGGAGCTGGTGCCGCCAGCGGGTGAAGGCACCCGTTTCAGGCGTTCGGCGTGTGCCGCCTCGGCATGGTTGCCCATGACCTCCAGGCGCAGCAGGATGATGGGCACGGACACCAAGGCACGTTCCAGCGCAACCAGCAACTGCCCGGCCCGCATTTGCGGCATACGGATCTCAAAGCTCAGCATGCACTTGATTGGCGGCAGGCCGAGCGGCATCTGCCGCTCGTTGGCGGGGTACTGGCCGCAGTCGCTGGTGGCGCAACGCATGGCCACGCGCACGTCGGGCACATCGTCCAGCCGCGCGATCACGCTCAGGCGATACAGGCGCCACCGCTGGACGGGCGGCGCAAGGTTGACGGCTTTCATGGCAGCTCTCCTTTGAATTTTGATGCGAGGCAATCGAAGCAATCGAAGCGATCGAAGCGTTTGGTGCGCCCGGCCGTGGCCGAGCGCACCGGGCCTTCAAAGCGCGGGCCGCAAGCCGGTGGAAAGTTGCAGCTCCACCGTGGCGCCCGCCAGGTCCGCCTGGGCCTGGAGGTAGTCGAGGTAGGTCTCGTCCGCGGTGCGTTGCGCGTCGAGCAGTTCCAGCAGGGAGGCCGAGCCGTGACGGTACGACTGGCGCATGCCGTCCAGCACCCTGTCGGCATCGGCGATCACCGAGTCGCGGTAGCGCTGCAGGTTGTCCTGCGCGGCCTGGAACGCGGTGAGCGCATTGCGCACGTCGACCTCGGTCTTCAGCTCCGCCTCGCGCAGGGCCAGCATGGCCTGCGTGACCTCCGACTCCGCCTGGATCAGCTCGCCGCGCTGCAGGCGCGACAAGGGCAGGGGAATCGACACCGACACGCCCAGCATGCGCGAGCGCGCCGTGGCGTCGCCGCTGGGCTGGCCCTCATCGTCCGTGGTGCCGCGTACGCCGGGGGTCATGGTCATCGCGAAGCTCACGCTGGGATCCACCCAGCGGTTGGCGCGCGCCAGTCCCGACTTGTCGCGGGCATTCTCCAGTGTGGCGCGGGCGATCCGGACCTCGTCGCGCGCTTCCATCGCCTGGGCGATCAGCGCGCCGCTGTCGGTGCCGGGATCGTAGGGCTGGAACTCGCAAGCCAGCGGCGCGTTGCCGAAGGCCTCGGCCACGCGCACGCCAAGCTGGATGGACAGCTTTTGCATGGCGGCCTGCGCGGCGGCGCGTGCGGATTTCACCTCGGCGGTGAAGCGGTCGCGCTCGACCCGCGACTGCGACAGCTCCAGGCCGCCGATGTCGCCGGCCTTGCGGCGGATCTCGTTGGCGCGCACCACATTGGACAGAGCGGACAGCGTCGATTCCTGCCGGACCAGGGCCTCGCGGCTGCGGCAGGCTTCGACAAAGGCGGTGGCGGATTCCTGGTACAGCGTGTGCTTGAAGCCCTGCAGGTTCGCCTCGGTCAGGCGCAGGTTGCTCTCGGCGGCGCGGATGCGCGCGCTGCGCTTGCCGCCTAGCTCGATGGGGATCTCGATTTCGAACTCATGCGTGCGCGGCGGCTTGGGCGACACCGCGCGGCTGGTCTCGATGTTGCCACGGCCGTACTTGAACACCGGGTCCGGGCGCACGCCGGCGATCGAGATCTCGGCTTGGGCGCCGCGGATGGTTTCCTGCTGCGCGGACAGGCCGATGTTCTGCCGCTCCACCGTGTCGAGATAGGAGGCGAAGCGGACCGGTCCGCGGGCCGTGGCGGCGGCGGGCTCGTCCTGCGCCCAGGATGCGGATGCCGCCAGCATCGACGTTGCCAGGAAGAGGTGGCGCAGGGCGGGTGCCGCTGGCAAGTTCTTGTCTTTGATTTGCATGGGATTCTCTTCAGGCCTGGCCGGTGGCGCCGGTCGCCGGTGGGTTGCCTTCGGCATCGATTTCCGATTCCCTGGCACCTTGCGCCGCGCGCTCGGCGCGGGCTTCAACCAGGTAGTAAAGGGCGGGCAGCAACAGCAGGGTCAGCAAGGTGGCGGTAAAGAGGCCGCCTACCACCACCGTGGCCAACGGCCGCTGCACATCGCTGCCGAGGCCTCGCGCCAGCATCGCGGGCGTAAGCCCGATGGCGGCCACGGTGGCGGTCATCAGCACCGGACGCATGCGGCTTGCCGCGCCTTCGATCACCGCTTCGCGCAGGCTCAGGCCGTCCTGCGCGCGCAGCCGGTTGATCTGCGAGATCATCAGCACGCCGTTGAGCACGGCTACGCCAAACAGGGCGATAAAGCCCACCGCGCTGGATACGTTCAGCGTCATGCCGCGCAGATGCAGCGCAGCCAGGCCGCCGATGGTGGCCAAAGGCACCGCCAGCAGCACCAGCGCCGGCTGGCGCAGGTTGCGGAATTCGGCAAAGAGCAGCACGAACATCAGCGCCAGCGTCATCGGCAGGATGATGGCGAGGCGCGCCTGCGCACGTTCCAGGTTCTCGAACTGGCCGCCCCATTCGATCTGGATGCGCTTGTGGTCGTAGGACACGGCGCGCTCGATGGCGGGCTGGGCCTCCTTGAGGAAGCCGGACAGATCGCGGTCGCGCACGTTCAGGCGCACGATGATGTGGCGGCGCGCCATCTCGCGCACGATCACGCTTTCGCCGGACACGGTGGCGATGCGAGCGACTTGCGCCAGCGGCACCTTGGCGCCATTGGCCGCGGTCAGCATCAGGTCGCCCACGCTAGATGTGCTGGCACGCATGGCCGGCGGGAAGCGCACCGTCATGTCGTAGCTCTTCTCACCCACATAGAGCTGGCCAACCGGCGATCCACCGATGCCGGTGGAGATCAGCTCGGCCACGTCGGCCGCGTTGATGCCGTAGCGCGCGGCGGCGGCGCGGTCCAGGTCGATCTTCAGGTTGGGCAGCGGAGGCTCCACGTCGATTGCCACATCCGCCGCGCCGGGCACGCCGCGCAGCGCGGTGGCGACTTCACCGGCAATGCGGCGCACGTCGCGCAGGTCGTCGCCGAACACCTTGACCACCAGGTCGCTATGCGCGCCGGAGAGCTTGTCCTGCACCCCGTCGATCATCGGCTGCATGAAGCCGACCGAGTAGCCCGGCATCTGCGCATAGCGCGCCGCCAGCTTGTCGATCAGCTGCTGCTTGGTCATGCCCGAGGCCCACGTCTTGTACGGATGCAGGCCGACGCTGGCCTCGATATGAGAGGGCGTCCAGTAGTCGGTGCCGTCGTCGTTGCGGCCGGTCTGCGTCACCACGTAGGAGATTTCGGGGAACTCGCGGGTCACCCGGCGCAGCTCGCTGGCCATGTCAGAGGCGCGCTCCAGGGTGATGCCGGGCGGCATCTGCACCTGCAGCCACAGCGAGCCTTCATCCAGGTACGGCAGGAAGTCGCGCCCGATGGTAGCGCCAAGCGCCAGCACGCAGGCGAGCGCCAGCGCGCAGCTGGCGGCCACCCAGCGGATGCGGCCAATGCCGCGCTCCAGCGCCACGCGGTAGCGCACGCCCAGCCAGTCCAGCACAGGATTGTGAAACACGCGGCGCGGCTTGCGMATGGCGATCCAGGCCAGCCCCGGCACCAGCGCCAGCGCAACGATCAAGGCGCCGATCAGCGCCGCGCCAACGGCGAACGCCATCGGCGAGAACAGCTTGTACTCGATGCGCTCGAAGGAGAACAAGGGCAGGTAGGCCGCAACGATCACCAGCATGCCGAAGAACATCGGACGCGCCACCTGCAAGGCGGCCTCGATGGCGTCGCGCGGGGTGAGCGCGCGGTCCTTGTCCTGCTCGCGCCGGCGCAGGATGTTCTCCACCAGCACCACCGCGCCATCCACCAGGATGCCGAAGTCGATCGCGCCCAGGCTCAGCAGGTTGGCCGGGATGCGCAGGTGATACATGAAGACAAAGGCGATCAGCAGCGAGAGCGGAATCGTCAGCGCCACGATCAGCGCCGCGCGCGGGCTGCCCAGGAACAGCAGCAGCACGATGCCCACCAGCAGCATGCCTTCGGTCAGCGTGAAACCTACCGTGCGCATGGTGGCGTCGATCAGCGAGGTGCGGTCGAGGTAGGCGACCACCTTCACGTCCTTGGGCAGCAGGTTGTCGTTCAGATCCCGCACCGCCTCGTGCACGCCCTCAAGCGCTTCCGATGCGTTGAAATCCTTGAGCAGCAGCGTGATGCCGGAGATCGTGTCCGGGTTGTCGTCCTTGCCCAGGATGCCGCGCCGCTCCACGTTGCCGTAGCGCAGCGTGCCGAGGTCCTTKACCAGCACGGGGGTGCCGTCCTTGCTCGTGACCACCACGTTGCCCATGTCGTCGAGCGAGCGCAGCAGGCCCACGCCACGCACCACGTACGATTGTTCGCCGCGGTCGATGACGCTGCCGCCCGCATTGACGTTGTTGGCGTTGAGCGCCTCGGTGACCTGCGTCAGCGTCAGGTTGTACTGCGTCAGCCGCGCCGGGTCGAGTTCCAGCATGAACTGCGTGGTGAGCCCGCCGAAATTGGTGACGTCGACCACGCCGCGCACTTTCTTCAGGCGCGGGATCACGGTCCAGGTCTGCAGCTCGGATAGCTCGCGCAGGTCGCGCGTCGTGGACTCCAGCGTGTAGCGGTAGAACTCCCCGGTAGGCGAGGTGTACGGGTCCAGCCCCGGCTTGGCGCCGTAGGGCAGGTCGACCTCGTTCAGGCGTTCCTGCAGGCGCTGGCGCGCCCAGTAGCCGTCGGTGCCATCCTCGAAGACCACGGTGATCAGCGACAGCGCGAACAGGCTGCGGGTGCGCAGCACATGCATGCCGGGCGTGGCCAGCAGCGCGCGCTCCAGCGGAATGGTGATCTGCTGCTCGATTTCCTCCGCGCCGAGGCCTGGCACCTGGGTCACGATCTGCGACGTAACGTCGGCAATGTCCGGATAGGCTTCCACGGGCAGTTGCTTCCAGCTGTAGGCGCCGTACAGCGCCACCAGCGCAAAGACCAGCCAGACGATGGCGCGCCGGTTGAAGCAAAGGGTGACGAGGCGGTCAATCATGTAGCAGCACTCCGTTTTTCACGACGATGCGTTCGCCGGCCTTGAGCCCGGCGAGGATCTCGACTTGCCCGTCGGCATGCGCGCCCGTGGTGACCACGCGCGGCTCGAAGCGCAGCGGGGCCTTCTCCACCAGCACGCGCGTGTAGAGCCCGCTTTGCAGCAGTGCGGTGGGCGGCACCAGCAGTGCCGCGTGCTTTTCTCCCGCGAAGGTCACCTTGGCGAAGAGGCCGGGGCGATAGCGTCCGTCCGCGTTGTCGATGGCCACGCGGACCTTGACGGTGCGAGTGTCGGGGTCGAGGATCTCGCCGATGTAGCGGACCTTGCCGGTCACGGGCTTGCCGGGGTAGGCGTTGAGCAGGATCTCGGCGGGCTGGCCGACGAAGATCGAGGCGATGTCTTTCTCCGACACGTTGGCCGCGAGGTAGACCGTGGACAGGTCGGCCACCGTCATGACCGGCGCGCCGTTGTCGTTCCAGAAGCCGCCCTGCGCGCCTTCGAGCTCGATCACCCGGCCGGCCAGCGGCGCGTGCATGGTGTACTGGCGGTGCGATTGCGGTGCGGTGCCGGCGCCAAGCTGCGCGAGCTGGGCGGCCGTGGTCACGGCGTCGCTGTTGGCTTGCGCGTAGGCCAGCTGGGCTTGTTCATAATCCTTGCGTGCCGCGATTTCCGCTTCGAACAGGGTGCGTTGGCGGTCCAGGTTCAGCTTGGCTTCGAGGAGCGCCGCGCGCGCTTTGCTGGCCTCACCCTGAGCCGCGCTCAGCTCGGCGGAATCCAGCGTGAAGAGCGGGTCTCCCTTGCGCACGACGTCGCCCAGGGCAGCGTGCAGGCGAACGATGCGCCCGGGCATCGGTGGCACGATCTTGACCAGCTTGGCGGCATCGGGCTCGATCGAGCCCGGTACCTCGATGGGGCGCTCCAGCGCTTGCTCGACGAGGGTCTGCACCTGCAATTGGGTGCGCAATGGCGATGTCTCGGGCACCGTGATGAAGTTGCCCTCGCGGACCGGCTCGGTACTGTGCTTGGGCGTGTTGGCGATGGCGCCAGACAGGCTGGCGCCATCGCAGCCGGCCAGCGTGAGACATGCCGCGCAGACGGCGGCGAGCGCAAGGCCTGGCTGCCGGCGCAGCGGCAAGCATTGGCGGGTGGTGGGCGTTTGCATGGATTTTTCTCCTCGGTCGGTGCACTTGCCGTGGCGGCAGCCAGGACAGGGGCACCGCTTGTTGCCGGTGCGTCGTCGGTGGAATCGCAAAGCGGAATCACAGGGTCAGGATCCACGGACGACAGGATTCGACGGGCGTGACGCATCCCCGGCGCTGCGGGGTGGCAAATCCACGCAGGTAACCGGTGATGGGCGAAAGCGCCCGCTTTGCTAACGGTGGGGAGGCGGCGCGGAAGGCGGGGCGGGTCCGGCGCGCACGCGGCCGGGACGGCGCGAAACGCAACGGGAGCCTGGCGGGTCCAGGTAGCCGGTGCCGCGGCTCCGGCAGGATGCCGGAAGCGGAGTCAGGCCAGCTGGAACGCGCCGTGCCTTCGGCGCTGCCTACTAGAAGGGTCTGGGTCCATGTCTTTCCTCAGGCAATCAGGGTGGATCTTGGCGGGTGGGCCTTGCGCTCAGGCCGCGGCCAACGCGCGCTCGGGCTGCGGCACGGTTTCCCAGCGCACGGCGCGAACCAGCGGCTCCAGGCCAAGGCGCTGCACCAGCTTGACCATGCCGGGCCTGCCGCCCGGCTGGCAATGCACCAGCACACGCATCTCGACCAGCTCGCGGCGCTCGCACTGCCGGGTGCGCAGGCGCTGCAGCGAGAGTTCGCGCGCGGCCAGCTCCTGGCGGATCTGCTGCTCCAGCCGGGCGCCATAGTCGTCCTTGCAGAGCAGCACCACCTGGAACAGCTGGGCGGCTGTGCCGCGGCTCGCCTGGGCGGTGCGGCGGTTGGGGGCCTGGGGGAGCATCCAGTTGAACAAACGCATATCCAGCTCCTTTCCTTCTCCTTGGGGTTATTCGAGCGCGCCGGCCGGAATGGCCCAGCGCACGAGGGAAACGCTCTTCTCCATGCTGATGCGGCTGACGATCTGCTCCAGCTTGCCTTCATTGCCGGGCGCGGCCAGCACATCGGCGCGGACTTCTATGTGCCCGCCAGCGGCGGTGTCCTCGCTGTGCAGCGACTGCAGCAGCAGGGCGGGCATTTCGGTCAGTGCATGCAGCAGCAAGCCGCGCACGCGGATTTCTTCCTGGGCCGTGCATACCGTGGTGATGCGATAGACCATCTCCACTTCCGGCGCGGTGGCCGTGCCGTTGCGATTGATGCGCTGGCCCAGCATGCGCAGGCCAAAGTTGGCGCACAGGATGCAGGCGGTGCCGATGGCGGCTTCCAGCGCATGGCCAAGGCCGGCGAGCACGCCGACGGCGGCGGAGCACCACAGCGTGGCAGCGGTATTCAGGCCGCGCACGTTCAGGCCGTCGCGCATGATCACGCCGGCGCCGAGAAAGCCAATGCCCGAGACGACCTGCGCGGCAATGCGCGCATGCCCCTGCGGGTCAAACGTAAAGGCGGAAACCGAAACAAACAAGGCCGCGCCGGCGGCGACCAGCGCGTTTGTGCGCAGCCCCGCCATGCGTTGGCGCAGTTGCCGTTCGGTACCGATGCAAGCGCCCAGCGCCAGCGCTTCGAGCAAACGCAGGGCAAATTCGTGCCACACCATGAGAACTCCCGTATTGAGCAGGAAGCACCGGTGAGTCTTGTGCAAATCGCGGACAAGCGCAGGCAGCGGCGTGCTGCAACGCAGGCGCGATCAGAAGAATGAAGCCGTATTCAAGAAGAGAGGCGGGACAGGACGTCCGGCCTCGAAGCACCGTGCCGCAAGCGGGGCACGGTCGCTAGGGATACCGTGGCCCGTCAGGCGGAGGTGCCGATCCTGGATCGACTACTGTCGTCGGAACAAGTGCTCACTGGGTAGCCCTGGAATTAAGAACCCGCGTACTGTAGCGGTGCAAGTTGAATGGGTCAAGCACAAAACGGCCGATGCCTGCGATTCATCGATATTGACGGTTGAATGCGTGTGAATTGCCTGAAAATCAATCGGACAAGTCCGAAAATAGATCAGAGAATTATCGAATCAAAGCATCGCATTGGAATGTCTCACGGCCTTATCTGGCGTGCCGCGAGATTGGCGCGTCGCGATAGTCAGTGCGTCGGCGTCGGCGCCGGTACGGCAGCGCGCCGCGACCGCGCCGCCAGCAACTGGCTCAGGCCCAGCCCGCCCAGCGCCGCCACCGCCGAGAACAGGAATACCGAGCCATAGCCCGCATGGCTGGCGATCACGCCGGCCACCGGGCCGGTCAGCCCCAGCGCCAGGTCCAGGAACAGCGCATAGGCGCCAAGCGCCGAGCCGCGGTTGCTCTGGGGCACCAGCTTGACCGCCTCCATGCCCAGCGACGGGAACACCAAGGCAAAGCCAAAGCCGGTGACGGCGGCGCCGATCAGCGCCTGCGCGGGTGACGGCGCAAGCCAGATCAGGGCCAGGCCGGCGGCTTCCACGGCAAACGAGCACAGCGCCACCCGATAGCCGCCAAAGCGGCCGATGCTATCGGCCAGCAGCAGGCGCGCCACCACAAAGGTCACGCCCAGGCTGGTCAGCGCCAGCGCGGCATGGTCCCAGCCGTGGCTGGCGTAGTACAGCGTCACAAAGGCCGTGATGGCGCCAAAGCCCACCGAGCCCAGCGCCAGGCACAGGCCAAATGGCGTCATATGGCGGAACACGGTGCGAAACGGCATGCGCGCGCCCTTTACCGTGGGCACCGCTGCCTTGCGCCGGGCCAGCATGAACGCGGCCAGGGCCATGACGGTGGTGACGATGCCCAGCGAGGCAAAGCCCCAGCGCGCATCCAGCAGTACGCCAACCGGCGCGCCCAGCGCCAGCGCGCCATAGGTGGTCATGCCATTCCACGAGATCACCTTGCCGGTATGGCGGGCGCCCACGTCGCCGATACCCCAGGCAATGGTGCCGGTGGTCACCAGGCTCTCGCCCGCGCCCAGCATCAGCCGGCCGGCGAACAGCCACGCCAGGCTAAGCCAGCCGATCGACACGAACAGGCTGGAGACCACGGCCAGCAACCCGCTGGCGGCAACCAGCGTGAGCCCGAGCGTGACGGATTTCTTGGCACCCTGCAGGTCGCACAGGTTGCCGGCGTAGGCGCGGCTCAGCAGCGTGGCCAGGTACTGGATGCTGACCGCCAGCCCGGCCACGACCGTGCCATAGCCGAGATCGCCGTGGACAAAGCCGGGCACCACCGCTAGCGGCAGGCCGACCGTCAGGTAGGCGATGAAGTTGAAGAAGACGATGGCGACGATGCGCCGGTTGATGCTGCCTTGCTGGTGTTCCCCGGATTCCGGGGCGGCGAGGGTCGTGCTGTTTGCGGACATGGCGATACGAAGGCGAGGGTCTTGGCGCTGGAAGGGCAGAGCCCGGACAACGAACCGTGGCGCGCCATGCTTGGGGCACGCGGGATAGTGCGGTCTTGGGGCGAATGCGAACGGGGAAGCGGAGGTGTGATGTGGGCGCTACTCGAGGCGGCGGGTTGATACGGCGGGGCGCGGGCGGTGGGCTGGCAGCATGAGCAGGGACATGGCTAGGGGGCGGGTTAGCCGGCCTGTGTCCCCAGAAGCTGGCCGGTGAAATCGGAGCCGCCCGGTCGTATGCAAGTCCGCCGCTGCTGGCTGGGCAATTTTAAGCGGGTGTTTAGTTGGTGTAAATCCGGGTTGCGGAATTTTGCACCATCGAGTGCGGCGAACGTGTGCCAGGTCAGGCCGAAGTGCGCTAAATGGCACGTTCACGAGGGCGGCGAGGTCTGTGCAAGTGCGCACGGAGAGGTAGACAATGCCTCGTGGCAGCAGCAGGGCTCGCCACCAGTTTTATCGCCAGTTTCGTCACCAGCTTCATCACCAATGACTCAGTGAGAGGACCGGATATGCAACTCGGAATCATAGGGCTCGGGCGCATGGGCGCAAACATCGCAAGGCGGCTGCTGCGCGCGCAGCACGAGGTGGTGGTGTACAACCGCAGCGCCGACAAGGTGCAGGCCCTCGCGGCGGACGGTGCCGTCGGCGTCACCAGCATCGAGGCGCTGGTTGGCAAGCTGGCTGCCCCGCGCGCGATCTGGGTCATGTTGCCGGCAGGCGACACCACCGAGCAGATGATCGCCGCGCTGGCGGACCTGCTCGAGCCCGGCGACGTCATCATCGACGGCGGCAACACCTTCTACAAGGACGATATCCGGCGCGCGGGCGAACTGGCGGCGCGCCAGCTGCATTATGTGGACGTGGGCACCTCGGGCGGGGTCTGGGGCCTGGAGCGCGGCTATTGCCTGATGATCGGCGGCAAGCAGGAGGTCGTCGGCCGGCTCGATCCGCTGTTCGATACGTTGGCGCCCGGCTATGGCGATATCCCGCGCACGCCGGGGCGCGACCCGGCGAACGACCGCGCGGAGCGCGGCTACATCCACGCCGGGCCGGCGGGCGCGGGCCACTTTGTGAAGATGGTCCACAACGGCATCGAGTACGGCCTGATGCAGGCCTATGCCGAGGGCTTCGACATCCTCAAGACCAAGGCCTCCGAAAGCCTGCCCGAGGCCGAGCGCTTCCAGCTCGACCTGGCGGATATCGCCGAGGTGTGGCGGCGCGGCAGCGTGGTGTCCTCGTGGCTGCTTGATCTCACCGCGCAGGCGCTTGCCAGCGACGTCAAGCTCTCGCGTTTCTCCGGGGAAGTCGCTGACAGCGGGGAGGGGCGCTGGACGATCGACGCGGCTGTCGAGCAGGCAGTGCCGGTGCCGGTGCTGGCCAGCGCGTTGTTTGCGCGGTTCCGCTCGCGGCAGGATCACACCTATGGCGAGCGGCTGCTCTCTGCCATGCGCTTTGGGTTTGGCGGGCATGTGGAAGAACGTGGCGGCGGGCAGGCCAGTGTGGCGCACGCCAGCCGGCCCGCCGGCCTGCCTGATTCCGCACTTTAGCGGGGTGAGGTGCGAATTCGTCAGCCCTTTGCCGCATAGCCGCTAAATTTCCCCAAGGATTGGCCGTTAGCCGGTGCAGTGGCCCGTCATTGCAGCGCGCCGCTCCAGCGCCAAGCAYCGCTGGAGCCACGCGGCGATGCCTGGCCCGGGGAAACGATCAACACCGCGCAGCGAGCCCGCGCATTGCGGGGACAAAGGAAGCGTATGAGCAGCTCGATGAGAGACATCGACGAACGGACCAACCTGACCAACAACAACCAGTTCGAGTTGCTGTTGTTCCGCCTGGGCGAATCGGACCAGTCCGCGCAGAGCGAACTGTTCGGCATCAACGTCTTCAAGGTCCGCGAAATCCTGGTAATGCCCCAGGTCACCACCGTGGTCGGCGGCGGCCCGGCCATGCTCGGCATGGCCGATATCCGCGGCCAGGTGATTCCTGTGATCGACCTGCCCAAGATGGTGGGAAGCACGCCGCGCACCGGCCTGAACATCCTGCTGGTGACCGAATACGCGCGCTCCACGCAAGGCTTTGCCGTGGAAGCCGTGGAAGAAATCGTGCGCCTGGAGTGGAACCAGGTGGTCTCGGCCGAGACCAGCGTCCGGGGCGACATGGTGACCAGCATCGCCAAGCTCCATAACGAGGCCGATCCCGCGAACCCGCGCCTGGTCCAGGTGCTGGACGTGGAGCAGATCCTGCGCGACGTGCTGCCGACCCGCCAGCCGGAAGTGGACCCCAAGACGGTCGGGCCGCAACTGACGCTGCGCCCCGGCACCAAGATTCTGGCCGCCGACGATTCCGCCTTCGCCCGCAGCCTGATCGAGCAAGGCCTCAAGGCCATGGGCGTGCCGGTGCTGATGACCAAGACCGGCCAGGAAGCCTGGCAGCAACTGGGCGAGATCGCCGATCACGCCGCCGCCAACGGCCGCACCGTGCAGGACGAGATCGCGCTGGTGCTGACCGACCTGGAAATGCCCGAGATGGACGGCTTCACGCTAACCCGCAAGATCAAGGCGGACGCGCGCTTCAAGTCGATCCCGGTGGTGATTCACTCCTCGCTGTCCGGGACGGCCAGCGAAGACCACGTGCGCAAGGTGGGGGCCGATGCTTACGTGTCGAAGTTCCTGGCGAAGGACCTGGCGGATACGATCCGGGGCGTGCTGGCACGTTGATTTTTTGTCTCTTGGTTTGCTCTGCATCTCTCCCACTTGTGGGGGAGGGGCCGGGGGATAGGGCGGGCGCTCGTTACGCCTGCATGCTGGAAAACACCACGGGCTTCGCTTCAAGTGGCTCCTAGCCACCCCTCTCCCCGGCCCTGAGGGGAGAGGGAGAGACAGCCGTCGTCATGGCGCGCGGCTTTGGCCTGTTCGGCGGCTTTGGCCTGTTCGCTGGCTTCGGCGAATGCCCTCAGGCCGCCATCCCCAGGAACTGCTGCAGCTCCGGCGTAGCCGGATTGCTGAACAGCTGCTCCGGCGGCCCGATCTCATGCACGCGCCCCTGATGCATGAACACTACCCGGTTGCACACTTCGCGCGCAAAGCGCATTTCGTGCATCACCATCAGCAGCGTCATGCCCTCGCTGGCCAGCTGGCGCACCACGTTCAGCACCTCCACCACCAGCTCCGGGTCCAGCGCCGAGGTAATCTCGTCGCAGAGCAGCGCCCGTGGCTGCATGGCCAGCGCGCGCGCAATCGCCACCCGCTGCTGCTGCCCGCCGGAGAGCTGGTCGGGATAGCTGTCGAACTTCTCCCCCAGCGCTACCTTGGCCAGGCACTCGCGCGCGCGGGTCAAGGCTTCCGGCTCTTTGACGCCGGCCGCCACCGTGGGCGCCAGCATCACGTTGCGCCCCGCGCTCAGGTGCGGGAACAGGTTGAACTGCTGGAAGATCATGCCGACCTTGCGCCGCAGCGCGCGCAGCTCCAGCTCGCTGCTGCCGAGCTTGGCGCCTGCCACGGTGATGTTGCCTTCGTCGATGCTCTCCAGGCCGTTGATACAGCGTAGCAAGGTGCTCTTGCCCGAGCCGCTCTTGCCGATGATGGCAATTACCTCGCCGGCTTCCACCTTCAGGTCGATGCCCTTGAGCACTTCGTTGGCGCCAAAGCGCTTCTTTACGTTTTCAATGGCGATGAGCGACATTGAGCTTCCTTTCCAGGTGACGGCTGTAGCGGGATAGCGGCCAGCACAGCGCAAAGTAGATCAGCGCGACCAGCGCGTAGACGGTAAAGGGGCTGAAGGTGGCGTTGGTGATCACCGTGCCCGCCTTGGACAGTTCGACAAAGCCGATGATGGACGCCAGCGCCGTGCCCTTGATGATCTGCACCACGAACCCCACCGTGGGCGCAATGGCAATGCGCAGCGCCTGTGGCAGGATCACGTAGCGGATCTGCTGCAGGTGGCCCAGCGAGAGGCAGCCGGCGGCTTCCCACTGGCCTTTGGGGATGGCCTCGACGCAGCCACGCCAGATCTCCGCCAGGTAGGCGCCGGACCACAGCGACAACGTCAGGCCAGCGGCCAGCCAGGCCGGGATTTCCACGCCGAACAGCGCCAGGCCGAAGAAGGCCAGGAACAGCTGCATCAGCAGCGGCGTGCCCTGGAACACTTCGATAAAGGCCCATGCCGCACGGCGCAGCGGCGCGCGCCGGCTGATGCGCATCAGCAGCACCAGCAGCCCGATGACGGCACCGCCGGCAAAGGCCACCAGCGACAGCACCACGGTCCAGCGCACCGCCATCAGCAGGTTGCGCAGGATGTCCCAGGTTGAAAAATCGGTCATGACGCCCTCCGGAACAGCATGCCGCCAATGCCGCGCAGCACCTGGCGCAGCCCGATGGCAAGCAGCAGGTAGATGGCGGTGGTCAGCAGGTAGACCTCGAACGCGCGGAAATTCCGGCCCTGGACGAAGTTGGCGGCAAAGGTCAGGTCCTCGACCGCGATCTGCGAGCACACCGCCGAGCCCAGCATGACGATCACCACCTGGCTGGACAGCGCCGGCCAGATCTTCTTCAGGGCGGGGCGCAGCACCACGTGGCGAAATACCTGGAAGGGCGACATCGCCAGGCTGGCGCCCGCCTCAAGCTGGCCGCGCGGCACGGCCGCGATGCCCGCGCGGACAATCTCCGCGCTGTAAGCGCCAAGGTTGATCACCATGGCCAGGATGGCGGCCTGTATTTCTCCCAGTTGCACGCCCGCGCTGGGCAGGCCGAAGAAGATAAAGAACAGCTGGATCAGGAACGGCGTATTGCGGATCAGCTCCACGTAGCCGCCCGCGACGGCCGCCAGCCAGGCCGGCCCCTGGGTGCGCGCCCAGGCGCAGGCGATGCCGAGGGTCACCCCCAGCACGCCGCCCATGGCGGTGAGTTCAGCCGTGACTTTGATGCCGTGCGCGAACACGCCGGCGTAGTMGAAGGCCGAGAGGAAATCGAATTGGTAGGACATGCGGTAGCGATCGGTGGAGGCGCCCGGTTGGGGCGCTCATGAGCGCGGAGCTGGCGCAGTACGCCATGCCGCAGCGGCTGCCCGCCGGGCACGGCTTCCCGTGGCTTGGGTCGTCAGTGCATCAACGCATCAACGCATCAATGCATCGACGCATCAAAGCGTGGCCGGCAGCGGCATGCCCAGCCACTTCACCGTGATCGCATTGAGCTCGCCGTCCTTCTTCACTTCCGCCAGGATCGCGTTGACCTTGGCTTGCAGCTTGGGCTCACTCTTGTTCAGGCCGATGAAGCAGGGCGAGTTCTTGATCAGGAACTTCGGTTCCGGCTTCTTGGGCGGGTTCTTGGCGAGGATGGCGGCTGCCACCACGTTGCCCGTCGCCACCAGTTGCACCTGGCCGGACAGGAACGCACTAATGGTGCCGTTGTTGTCTTCGTAGCGCTTGATGGTGGCCGTCGCCGGGGCGATCTTGGTCAGCTCCAGGTCCTCCACCGCGCCGCGCGTCACGCCGATGGTCTTGCCGGCCAGTTCGGCGGCGCCAGTCACTTTCTGGTCGGCCGGGCCAAACACGCCGTTATAGAACGGAGCGTAAGCCTCGCTGAAATCGATGGCCTTCTCGCGCTCGGCGTTCTTGCCCATGCTGGAGATCACCAGGTCCACCTTCCTGGTCTGCAGGTAGGGCACGCGGTTGGTGCTGGTCACGGGCACCAGTTCCAGCTTCACGCCCATCTTCTTGGCGATCAGCGCCGCTACGTCGATGTCCAGGCCCTGGGGCTTCATCTCGGCGTTGACCGAGCCGAACGGCGGAAAGTCCTGCGGCACCGCGACCTTGAGCACGCCAGCCTTGACCACATCGTCCAGCGCTTCGGCGCCGGCGGTTTGCATCGAGAAGGCGAGGGCAGCGGCACCGAGGCCGAGGAGGAGTTTGGAGAGCTTCATTAGGGTCCTTGCTAGCTTGCCGTTGGGGTGGAAATTCAAAGAATCGAAATCGAGGAAGCGGATCGTTGCTATCTACCGGTTGCCCGCGCGCTCAGGCCGCATGCCCCAGCGGGCTCAGCGCCTGGCGCAGCGGATCCGGCGGGGCCGCCGGCGTGGCGGCGCTCAGGCCAGCCTCGACGTGGCACAGGTGGGCGTCCATCAGCGCAATGGCGCGCTCGGTATCGCCCGCGGCCAGCGCCGCCACGATCAGCGCATGCTCGGCGCAGGACTCGTTGGCCTGGTGGCTGGACTGGTAGCGCATGGCAATCAGCGTGGTGCGCGCCGTCAGGTCGCGCAGCGTGTCGGCCAGCAGCACATTGCCCACGCATTCGCCCAGGCACACATGGAAGTCGCCCAGCAGGTAGCTGCGCAGGGCGGCGTCGTCGGCGCTCAGCGCGCGCTGCTCCTGCGCCACGTGCTCCTGCAAGCGGCCGATGGCAGCGGCGGAGACCGGCGCCGCATAGCGCAGCAAGCCAAGCTCGATCGCGCGGCGGGCGGCAAACGCCTGCCGGGCCTCCTGGCGCGAAGGCTCGATCACAAACCAGCCGCGCCGGGCCGACACCGTGACAATGCCGCGCGCCGCCAGCCGGGTCAGGGCTTCGCGCACCAGCGTGCGGCTGACGCTGAACAGCCCGGCCAGCGCCTGCTCGCCCAGCCGCGTGCCGGGCGCCAGGCGCTGGGCCAGGATCGATTGYGTGATGCGTTCGGCAATTTCGGCGGAAGTGCTGCCGCGGACGTGGCCGGCGGCATCGCTGAAGGTTGGCATGGAGGGAGCGGCGAAAGTCATGCCAGCCTCAGACGCAAGAGGTATGCCAGACTTATATACAACCGTGATGTGCAGGTTTTGTACACAAAACGGCCTTGGCCCGGGCTGGGCGCGCACCAGTTGGGCGCGGCTTATGCCGCTGGCGAGTGCAGGTGCACGGCAGTGGTGCGGCGAGCGCTGCCGGCAACGTGCTCAGGCTGCGTGTGCAAGGCGCGCGTGGAGCCCGAGGCCCTTGCCGAGAAAGGGCCGCGCGGCCTGGGCGTGGGCATCAGCGTCGACGATTTCGGCATGGGCTACCGGCATGGGCTACCGGCATGAGCTACCGGCATGAGCTACCGGCATGAGCTACCTCTGCTTCGGGCCGCTCGCATCCGAGGACGTTTCCATCTTGCCGAGGGAGCCCGGTACCGCCCAGGCCCGGCCTGACCCGATTACCACCCGCCGCCGAGCGCGCGGAACGTCGCCACCGCGGCGCGCGCGTTGTCGGCGTGCACGCGGGCCTGCTGGTCGCGCGCGGCCAGCAACTGGCGCTCCTCATCCAACACCTCGAACAGGCTGACGGCCCCGCCCTTGTATGCATCTTCGGAAGCGCCGCGCGCGCGTTCGTGGGCGTCGATCTCGGTGCTCAGTTCCTTGCCCTGCGCTTCCAGCTCGGTCAGCGTGACGATGGCATTCTCCACGTCTTCGGTGGCGCGCAGCATGGCCTTGCGGTAGTTGACCAGCGCCTCGGCGTTGGCGCCTTTGGCTTGCGCCACTTCGGCATCCACCCGGCCGAAGTCGAACAGGCGCCAGCGCAATCCCGCTGCCGCCACCGGCTGGAACGCGGCAGCGGAAAACAGCTTGCCGCCGCTCAGGCTCTCAAAGCCGAGCAGGGCGGATAGGGACAGCTTGGGGTAGTACTCGGCCGTGGCCGCGCCGATGCGCGCGCTGCTGGCGGCCAGCCTGCGCTCCGCCGCGATCACGTCGGGGCGGCGGCGCAGCAGGTCGGCGGGCCCCTGGGCCACGGAGATGGCCGGCACGGCCACGCCATTCGGCAGGGGGCCAAGCTCGGCTGCGTAGGTGCCCGGCTGCGCGCCCATCAGCACATCGAGCCGGTTCAACTGGGTTTGCAGCTCGATCCGCAAGGGGGGGATGGTGACGCGCGCCTGCGCCACCAGCGCTTGCGCCTGGGCCAGCTCGCGGCTGGACGCAAGCCCGTCGTGCAAGCGCAATTGCACCAGGTCCAGCAGCTTGTCGTTGTTCGTCACCTGCTCCTGCGCAATGGCAATGCGTTGCTGCGCGCCGCGCACGCGGAAGTAGGCATCGGCGGCCTCGGCCGCCACCGAGATGCGCGCGCCGAGCTGGTCGGCCTGCGCGGCCTGCGCCTCGGCGTCGGCCGCCTCCGCGCCACGCCGCAGGCCGCCGAACAGGTCGATCTCCCAGCTCGCGCCCGCGCCTACATCGTAGAGCGCGGCATTGCGGTCGTAGCCGGGGAACTTGCTCGCGATCCTGCCTAGCGGGCTTTCCAGCGACTGATGCACCTTGGCCGCCTGCGCCGACAAACTGCCTTGGGGCAGCAACTGCGCGCCGGCCTCGGCGGCAGCGGCCCGTGCCTGCTGCACGCGGGCAAACGCGGCGGCCAGGTCCAGGTTCTGGTCCAGCGCGCGCTGGACGATGCGCGTGAGCGCGGGATCGTCGAATCCCGTCCACCAGGTATCCAGCGGTGGCGCCGGCGGGCGCGTGGCGCGTGCGGCCAGCGCATCGGCATGCGGGAAGCTGGCTGGGGTGTCGGCCGCGGGCGCCTTGTAGTCCGGACCGACGGCGGCGCAAGCCGCCAGGCCAAGCGCCGTCAGCGCTGCCGCGGCAAGCGCGGTGGCCCGCGCCGCGTGCTGGCGCAGGTGCCGGTACGGCTGCGGCTGCGGCTGTTGGGGCGCGAACCCGGGGCGGGGCGGGGTACGGCTCATGTCCATCTCCTTCAGGGATTCTGGGATTCAGGGAAACCAGGAAGCGGCTTGATCGCCGCCCCAGTGGTTTTGTTCAACAAGTTACTTGCATGATGATATTTACAACTCTATACTAACTTTCATCTTGATAGCAACCTGATTTCCCGGAGGTGGCGAACATGCAGAAGAAGCCGCTCGACAATGCGCCTTGCCCCATTGCCCGCAGCCTGGCGCGGGTGGGTGAGCCGTGGAGCATCCTGATCCTGCGGGAGGCGTTCTATGGCAACAGCCGCTTCGACGAATTCCAGAAGCAGCTGGGCATTGCGCCCAACATGCTGGCGCGCCGCCTCGAAACCCTGGTGCGCGAGGGCCTGCTTGCGCGGCGCCAGTACTGCGCGCGGCCACCGCGTTTCGAATACCTGCTGACTGACCGGGGCCGCGAATTCCGCCCGGTGATGCTGGCGCTGCTGGCCTGGGGCAACCGCCACTTCTCGCCCGAGGGCGAGAGCGTGCTGCTGGTGGACCGCCAGACCGGCGCCACCGTTATCCCCATCCTGGTGGATGCGCAGACCGGGCATCCGATCACCGATGCCGATCACGTGGTCGTGGCCGGCCCGGCCGCCAGCGGGGGCGTCCGCGCCAAGCTCGAAAAGTCGGCGCGGGCACGCGCGGCCCCCATCCCCGATGTCCCGCAGGCAACAGCCCATATGTGAAAGCACAGCAGCGTTAGCGCGTTGAAGCAAAAGTTAGAGCGAAAACCAGAGGAAGCGTCATGACAAGCGATATCACCGCCGAGCGTGCAGGCCCGGCGCCCATCCCCGTTACCAGCAAGCCCCGCATCAGCCGCAAGCGGCTGATCATGACCGGCGCGCTCATCGCCGCCGGCCTTGGCGCCGCCGCCTATGGTCAGCACTGGTGGACGCACGGCCGCTTCCTGCAAAGCACCGACGATGCTTATGTCGGCGGCGAAGTCACAGTGATTGCGCCGAAGGTGCCGGGCTACCTGGCGCAAGTGCTGGTGACCGACAACCAGCAGGTGCATGCCGGCGACTTGCTGGCCCGCATCGATGACCGCGACTACCGCGCCGCGCTGGCCAAGGCGGAAGGGGCGGTGGCCGCCCAGCAGGCGCTGCTGGCCAATCTGGACGCCACCCGCTCCTTGCAGGAAGCCGTGATCGGCCAGKCCCGGGCGGCGGTCACCGCGGTGAATGCCGACACCCTGCGCTCGCGCGACGACCAGGCTCGTTACCAGAGCCTGGCGGCCAAATCGGYCGTATCGGTCCAGAGCTCGCAAAAGGCCGACTCGGACTACAAGCAAGCTCTCGCCAACACGCAGAAGGCGCAGGCCAGCCTGCTAGCCGCGCAGCGCCAGGTGGACGTGATCAACACGCAGAAGCTGCAAGCGCAGGCGGCGCTCGCGCAAGCCGTTGCCGAGCGCGACATCGCCAAATTGAACCTGGGCTACACGGAGCTGCGCGCGCCCATCGAYGGCACCATCGGCAACCGCCGCGCCCGCGTGGGCGCCTACGCCGCGGGCGGCGCGCAGCTGCTGTCGGTGGTGCCGGCGCGCGGCCTGTGGGTCGATGCGAATTTCAAGGAAGGGCAGCTTGCGCATCTGCGGCCAGGCATGCGCGCCACGGTGGAGGCCGATGTGTTGCCCGGCCGCGTGTTCCACGGCCGCGTGCTCAGCCTGGCGCCGGCCACGGGGGCACAGTTCAGCGTGCTGCCGCCGGAGAACGCCACCGGCAACTTCACCAAGATCGTCCAGCGCGTGCCGGTGCGCATCATGCTGGATGACAACGAGGCCGCGCTGGCCATGCTGCGGCCCGGCTTGTCGGTACTGGCGCAAGTCGATTCCCGCGCCGACGCGCAGGTGCAGCCATGAGCAGCAGCGTCCTGGCCGGGCCCGCGCAGGCCACGCAGCCAGTCGAGCCCGCTCAGCCGTCTGCGCCRGCGTCTTCCGCGGCCTCCATGAGCACGGCCGCCAAGGTGCTGGCCTTCGCCACCATGTGCGTGGGCATGTTCATCGCCTTGCTGGATATCCAGATCGTCTCGGCCTCGCTGCGCGACATCGGCGGCGGGCTGTCGGCGGGCACCGATGAAACCGTGTGGGTGCAGACCAGCTACCTGATCGCCGAGATCATCGTGATTCCGCTGTCGGGCTGGCTCTCGCGCGTGATGTCCACGCGCTGGCTGTTTGCCGTTTCGGCCGCGGGCTTTACGCTAACCAGCCTGCTGTGTGGCCTCGCCTGGAACATCCAGAGCATGATCGCCTTTCGCGCCATGCAGGGCTTCCTGGGCGGCTCGATGATTCCGCTGGTGTTTACCACCGCCTTCGCCTTCTTCGGCGGCAAGCAGCGCGTGATTGCCGCGGCCACCATCGGCGCCCTGGCCTCGCTGGCGCCCACGCTCGGGCCCACCGTGGGCGGCTGGATCACCGACAACTACTCCTGGCACTGGCTGTTCTTCATCAACCTGGTGCCGGGCATCTTCATCACCGTGGCGGTGCCGCTGCTGGTGCGCGTGGACCAGCCCAACTGGTCGCTGGTGCGCGGCGCCGACTATCTCGGCATGACGCTGATGGCGCTGTTCCTCGGCTGCCTGCAGTACACGCTGGAAGAAGGCCCGCGCTGGGACTGGTTTGGCGACGACGTGATTCGCACCACCGCCTGGATCTCGGGCATGGCGGGCGTCGGCTTTGTCTGGCGCAGCCTGACCTACGCCCATCCGGTTGTGGACCTGCGCGCGCTCAAGGACCTCAACTTCGCGCTCGGCTGCTTCTTCTCGTTCGTCACCGGCGTGGGCATCTTCGCCACCATCTATCTCACGCCGCTGTTCCTGGGCCACGTGCGTGGCTTCAGCGCGCTGCAGATCGGGCTGGCGGTGTTCTCCACCGGTGTGTTCCAGGTCATGTCGATCCCCGTCTATGCGTTCTTCGCCAATCGTGTGGACCTGCGCTGGCTGATGATGTTCGGGCTGGGCTGCTTTGCCTTCTCGATGTGGCAGTTCTCGCCCATCACGCATGACTGGGGCGCGCAGGAACTGTTGCTGCCGCAGGCGTTCCGCGGCATGGCGCAGCAGTTCTCGGTGGCGCCGGCGGTCACGCTCACGCTGGGGTCGCTAGCGCCGGAGCGGCTCAAGCTGGCGTCCGGGCTGTTCAACCTGATGCGCAACCTGGGCGGCGCGATCGGCATCGCCAGCTGCGCGACCATCCTGAACGACCGCACCAACCTGCATTTCCAGCGCCTGGCGGAGCACCTGAACTACAGCAACGAGGCCATGGGCGCGCTGCTGCAGGCGGTGGGCAGCAATATGGCCGCGCTGGGCCACGACGTCGCCGACGCGCAGTCCGCCGCGCTCAGGCAACTGTGGGCACTGACCTGGCGCGAGGCGCAGACGCAGACGTTTGGCGATGCCTTCCTGGTCATCATGGTGTGCTTTGTCATCGCCACCGCCATGGTGCCGCTACTGCGCAAGGCGGGGCCGCCAGCAGCGCCGTTGGCCGATGCGCATTGAGGCCTTCCACCGCAGGGAGATCGATCATGAACACCCGTTTAACTAGCGCGCTGGCCTGTGCCACGCTGTTTGCCGCCATGGCTGCCCAAACCATCCACGCCAGCACGGAGCGCCCGCGCGACTCCGGCGTGGGATGCGCCCGCGCCGACAACCGCTACTGCAAGGCGCCGCAGGGTGCGGGCGCCGGCGATACGCAAGCGCAATGGCCGGCCGCTGCGCGGCCAGCTTCATCCACCAACCCAAGGAGCCTGTGATGAAAACCAGGGAAGTCGTGTTGTGCCACCCCGTTCGCACCGCCATTGGCGCTTATAACGGTTCGCTCAAGGCGACGCCGGCGACCGAGCTGGGCGCGGCGGTCATCCGCGAGACGGTGCGCCGCTCCGGCGTCGATCCGGAGCGGATCGGCAGCGTGGTGTTCGGCAATGTGATCCAGGCGGGCAACAGGATGAATCCCGCCCGGCAGGCGGCCATCGGCGCCGGCCTGCCGGTGTCGCTGCCGGCGATGACGGTCAACCGCGTGTGCGGGTCCGGCGCGCAGGCCATTGCCAGCGCCGCCGATGAAATCTGGCTTGGCCATGTCGACGTGGCGATCGCCGGTGGCATGGAGAATATGGACCAGGCGCCCTACCTGATGCCGGCCGCCCGCTGGGGCAGCCGCATGGGCGACGCGGCACTGCAGGACAGCATGCTGCGCGATGGTCTGGTGGACGCATTCTCGGGTGAGCACTCCGGCTGGCATACCGAGGACCTGGTGGCGCGTAACAAGATCAGCCGCGACGAACAGGACCGCTGGGCCGAACGCTCGCAGAGCCGCTTTGCCCGCGCGCAGGAGCAAGGCCGCTTTGTGGAGCAGATTATCGGTGTGCCCGTGAAGGCAAAGGGCGGCACGTCCACGTTCGACGTGGATGAAGCGATGCGGCCGGACACCACATTCGAGATTCTCAGCAAGCTGCGTCCGGCGTTTCGCAAGGACGGCACCATCACCGCGGGCAATGCACCGGGGCTCAATAGCGGCGCGGCCGCCATGCTGGTCGCCGAACGATCGCTGGCCGAGCGTCTTGGGCTGGCACCGATGGCCCGGCTGGCGGCCTATGGCGTAGGCGCCGTCGAGCCGGGCTTGTTTGGCCTTGGGCCCGTTCCGGCCGTGCGCCAGGCGCTGCAGCGCGCGCAATGGGCGCTGGGCGATGTCGAGTGGATCGAGATCAATGAGGCCTTCGCGGCCGTGCCCCTGGCAGTGGCGGGCGAACTCGGATTGCCGCTCGACATCATCAACGTGGAGGGCGGCGCGATCGCGCATGGCCATCCCATCGGCGCAACCGGGGCGGTGCTCACCACGCGCCTGCTGTACGCGATGCGCGCGCATGGGCTGCGCCGCGGCATCGTGACGCTGTGCATCGGGGGCGGGCAGGGCATTGCGCTGGCGCTCGAAGCCCTGGATTAAGCGCCACCGGTGGGGGCGGCATTGCGGCGTTTCAATCCAGCTATCATGTTGAAAGTATCAAGATGCCGGAGCGGAGCCCTCAACCATGCAAAGAAAAACCTTCAGGAACATGCAATGCCCCATCGCCCGCGGGCTGGAGCGGGTTGGCGAGTGGTGGAGCATGCTGCTGATGCGCGAAGCGTTCTATGGCGCGCGGCGCTTCGACGACTTCCAGAAGAACCTGGACATCGCGCCCAATATGCTCACGCGCCGCCTCACCGCGCTGGTGGAGGAGGGACTGCTGGAGCGCCAGCAGTACTCGGAGAAGCCGCCGCGCTATGAGTATGTGCTGACGCAATGCGGGCGTGATTTCCTGCCCGTGCTGCTGGCCATGCTTGCCTGGGGCAACAAGCACTTCGCGCCGGAAGGCCCCAGCGTGGAATTGCGCGACAAGGAAACCGGCAAGGTGGTCGATCCCGTGCTGGTGGATGCCGGCACGGGCGAGCGGCTGAGCTTCAAGCGGCATGCCCTGGTGGCGGGCCCGGCCGCCGCGGACGGCATGCGCCGGCGCCTGGCATCCGCCGCTGGTTTCCTGGGGGGCGTGGAGCAAGCCGGGGAAGCGGGCGACGCGGTGCTCGCCAGCGACCTGCCGTAGGCGCTTTGCACTGTCTTTGCACTGTCTTTGCACTGTCTTTGCGCTGTTAACCACTGTTAGGCAAGTCGGACATCGATGCGGGGAACGTCATGAAGATTCTGGTCCTGGGCGCTGGCGCCATGGGTGGCTACTACGGCGCTCGCCTGATGCAGGCGGGGGCGGATGTCACGTTCCTGGTGCGGCCACGGCGTGCCCAAGCGCTGGCGAGAGACGGCCTGACCGTGCGCAGCGAGCTTGGCGATATCCGCGCCGCCGTGAAGACGGTGCTGGCCGAGCACGCCAAGGCGGATTACGACCTGGTCCTGCTGGCATGCAAGACCTATKACCTGGACAGCGCGATGGCCGCGCTGGGCCCGGCACTGTCTGCCCGCGGGGGCAAGCGCGCGGCGATCCTGCCGCTGGTCAACGGGCTGCGCGCGTATGAGACGCTGGACGCGCGCTACGGCCGCGACAGGGTGCTTGGCGGCGTCTCGTACATTGCCACCACGCTGGACGCCTCTGGCGCGGTGGTGCATCAAGGCGCGGTCGACAGGCTCATCGTGGGTGCGCGTGCCGAGTCGGCACAGGGCCTGGCCAGCGCCTTCCATGCGCTTGCCGCCAGCACGCCCGGCACGCGCGAGTTGTCACCGGACATCGACCAGGCGCTGTGGAACAAGTGGGTGATGATCTCGGCCGGCGCGCTGATGACCTGCCTGATGCGTGGTGCCGTCGGCGAGATCGTCAGGACAGTGGACGGCCGCGCGCTGATGCAGCAGGCCATGGGCGAGTGCGCGGCGGTGGCGCGTTTGTCCGGGCACGCCTTGCCCGAGCCGGTGGCTCAGGCCATGGCCGCGCGCCTGCTGGACGAGKACTCGGCCTGGGCCGCCTCCATGATGCGCGATATCGCGCAGGGCGCGCCCCGCCTGGAGGCGTACGACATCGTCGGCGACATGGCGCAGCGTGCCGCGCGGCTGGGGCATGCGGTGCCGCTGGTGCGCATTGCCTATAGCCACCTGCAGGTCTACGAAGCGCAGCGCGCCGCAGCCTAGCGCGCCGAGGCCGCCTGCGCGGCGGCCGCGCGGCGCTCCCGCGCCGCACGCCGGAACATACCCGGCCCGACGCCAAAGTACGCCTTGAAGGCGCGCCCGAACGCGGCCTCCGAGGCATAGCCGCAATGCTCGCCGATGCTGGCTGCGGAGCCGCGGTCCAGCGTCAGCAGGCGGGCGGCCATTTCCATGCGCAAGGTGGTCACGAACTGCAGCGGCGTCTCGCCGCTGAGCAGGGTGAAGCGCCGCGCGAACGTGGCGCGCGACACATTGCACACCGCCGCCAGTGACGCCACCGACCACGGCTCGGCCGGCGCGCGCAGCACCGCATCGATCGCCTTGGACAGCCGCGCGTCGGCCATCAGCGCCAGCAGGCTATGCGTGACACCGCCCTGCGCGATCAGCGCGCGCAAGAGCAGGGTCAGCAGCGCGGTGGAGAGCTGTCCGATGACCGCCGCGCCACCTGGCTCGGGCGCCTGCGCCTCGCTGCACATCATGTCGATCAGCGCATGCAGCCAGGCGCAATCGGCGCGCTGCGCGGTGGCCACGCGCAGCACCGGTGGCAGGTTGCGTAACAGCATCGTGCCCGGCAAGCCCAGCACGAACGTGCCGCACAGCATGTCCAGCGGATGCGTGTCGCCGGGCATCGTCACCTCGGTCAGCAAGCCATTGAAGCGCGTCGTCTGGGCCGGCGCGCCGGCGGCCCCTTCGGTCCCCTCCGGCAGGCTGCGCAGCGTGTGCGCGCTGCCGTGGGGGAACAGCAGCACGTCGCCCGTATCGAGCGAGATGGCCTCTTGCGCCACCAGCGCGCGCGCCCGCCCGTTCAGGATGATGTGATACGGCAGGTGGCCGGCGGGCGCCGCCGCGTTGTCCACCCGCCAGTTGCCGGCGAAGTGGCAGTGCAGGTCGACGGTGCCGGCGGGCGAAAGCATGCGCACAAGTTCGGTCAGGCTATCCATGGCGGGAACGGTGAGATCAAGACGGATACGCGGTATTGAGATGATGGAGCAAGATAATGCGACGATTATATGCGGTAAGTCGCGGCTGGCGCGCCTAGACTTCAGTCCATGGAAGCAGCGCAACAAACACAGCGCGGGTCCATCAACCAACCGGAAAGGAGTGCCGTCATGTCCCGTCTTCACACCATCAACCCCGCCGAAGCCACCGGCCAGGCCGCCCAACTGTTCGCCGCCATCAAGGGCGCCGTGGGCAAGGTGCCCAACGCGTACGCGGTGATCGGCAGCAATGCCCCCGAGGTGCTGGCCCACGCGCTGCAAACCGGCGCGCTGCTCAAGAATGCGACGCTCAGCGCCCGTGAGCTCGAAGCGATCAACCTTGCCGTCAGCGAAGCTTCGGGTTGTGACTATTGCGTGGCCGCGCACACCATGACCGGCAAGATGGCCGGCTATACCGCCGAGCAAACGCGTGCGCTGCGCGCCGGCGAGTACCCGCAAGACAGCAAGATCGACGCGCTGGTCCGCTTTGCACTGGCCGTGGCCACGACTTCCGGCACGGTGCCCGCCAACGTCGTCGCCAATGTGCGCGAAGCCGGCTACACCGATCGCCAGATCGTCGAGAGCATCCAGGCCATCAGCGCGATCCTGTTCACCAACATGATCAACCGCGTCAACGATACGGTGATCGACTTCCCCAAGGTAGCGTGAGAGGTGAGAGGTGAGAGGTGAGAGGTGAGAGAGGGCGGACGGCGGGGTGATCGTGCCCCGCCTGTTGTCTTGTTCGCGTCTATCGACATGCGGAATCTTTCGTTCCGCTGTGATGCCCCTGCTGTGGACAATGAGGATCACGAGCGTCATGCCTGTCTTTTCGGCAAGACATTAATCCGATCGATCCTACCAGCGGCCATTCATGTCCCGACCCCGATCCCTACTCCGCATTCTCGCCACCGGCCTGCTGCTCGGCGCCACGTTTCCCGCGCTGGCCGACACCGCCATCCTCAACGCCGGCTACGACGTCACCCGCGAGCTGTACCGTGAGATCAACCCCGGTTTTATCGCTAACTGGAAGCAAGCGAGTGGCGAGACGCTGGTCATCAATCAGTCGCACGGCGGATCGAGCAAGCAGGCGCGATCGGTAGCGGATGGCCTGGAGGCCGACGTGGTGACCATGAACCAGGAGACCGACATCGACATCCTGGTGCAGCGGGGCGTGGTGGCGCAGGACTGGAAGAAGCGCCTGCCGGACAACGCGGCGCCGTACTACTCCACCATCGTGTTCCTGGTGCGCAAGGGCAATCCCAAGCGCATCCTGGACTGGGAGGACCTGGGCCGCGCTGGCGTGCAGGTGATCGTGCCGAATCCCAAGACCTCGGGCAACGGGCGCTACACGTATCTGGCGGCATGGGGCGCGGCCATCCGCAAGGGCGGCAGCGAGGCCCAGGCGCGCGATGCGGTGGGCCGGCTGTTCCGCAATGTGCCGGTGCTCGATACCGGCGGYCGGGGCGCGACCACCAGCTTCACGCAGCGCCAGCTTGGCGATGTGCTGGCCACCTTCGAGAGCGAGGTGCACCAGATCCGCAAGGAGCTGGGAGACAGCTTCGAGGTGGTGTACCCAAGCCAGTCGATCATCGCCGAAGCGCCGGTGGCTGTGGTCGATAAGGTGGTGGACAAGCGCGGCACGCGCAAGGTGGCCACGGCTTACCTGCAATACCTGTGGTCCGATGCGGGCCAGGACGTGATCGCCCGCCAGTTCTACCGGCCGCGCTCTGCGGCGATGCTCAAGGCCCACGCGGCGCTGTTCCGGCCGATCCAGCTGTTCTCCGTCAGCGATGTGTTTGGCAGCTGGGCGCAGGCGCAGACCCGGCATTTTGCCGATGGCGGCGAGTTCGACAAGATTTACCAGAGCCGGCTGTAAGCCAGGCACGGGCGGCGGGTGAGTCCYGCCGCCCGCTTGCCGATGCCGTCTCCGCTATGGCTTCGGGCTCAGGCCATTCAGGTGCTTGACCAGCTTGCCCAGCGTGGTGGCCTGGATCAGCAGGCTGAACACCACCACCAGGTAAGTCACGCCGATCAGCATCTCGCGGCCGGCGAACTCCGGCAGCGATAGCGCCAGCGCGATCGAGATGCCGCCGCGCAGCCCGCCCCAGGTCATGATGGTGGCCGAGTGCGGATTGAGCCGGCGGAAATTCTGCAGCGCCAGCAGCGGGATGGCCACGCTGATGCCGCGGGCAATCAGCACCACGGGAATCGCCGCCAGCCCCAGCCAGACGATATGCAGCTGCAGCGACAGCGCGATGATCTCCAGCCCGATCAGGCCAAACAGCACCAGGTTGAGCAACTCGTCCAGCAGGCCCCAGAAATTGAACAAGTGCTCGCGGGTTTTCTCCGACATTGACTTGCTGGTGCTATGGTTRCCGATCACCAGGCCCATGATGACCACCGACAGCGGCGCGGACACGTGCACCGTCTCGGCCAGGCTGTAGCCGCCGGTGGCGAGCGCCAGCGTGATCAGGATCTCGACCGGATAACTGTCGATCCCGCGCAGCAGCATCGACGCCACATAGCCCACCACAACGCCCAGCACCACGGCGCCCAGCACTTCGCGCACCAGCGCGAGCGCCACGTGCGAAGCAGAGAATTCGGTGGCGCCGGTCGCTAGCCCCACCAGGGTCAGGAATGCCACCACCGCGGTGCCGTCGTTGAACAGCGATTCGCCCGCAATCTTGGTTTCCAGGCTCTCCGATGCGCCCGCGTTCTTGAGCACGCTGAGCACGGCGATCGGGTCAGTAGGGGAAATCAGCGCGCCGAACACCAGGCACCACAGCAKGCTGACCGGGTGGCCCAGCCACTGTGCGACATAGAAGAAGCCGAACCCGACCGCGGCGGTCGAGATCACCACGCCAACCGTGGCCAGCATGACCACGGCCCGGCGCTGCCGGCGCATGCGCGAGAGGTCGACGTGCAGGGCGCCGGCGAACAGCAGCAGGCTGAGCAGGCCGTGGAAGACCACGTCGGAGAAATCGATCTGGGCCACGAGCTTGCGGGCCTGCGCGACCATTTCAGGATGGTTGAAGCCGAGGATGGACACGCTCAGGCAGGTCACCAGCCCGACGGCGGTGATGCCCAGGGTGTCGGGCAGCTTGATGAAGCGGTGGTTGATGACGCCGAAAATGGCGATGAGGGTGAAAAGGGCGCCAGTCCCTTGGAATACAGTCATGCGGGGAGTTCTCCTTGCCTTGCGGGGCGCTGATCGTGATGTCGTGTGGATTTTATGCCACATCGACGATGCCAGTACTCAGGATATTTCCTCAAACACGCGCCAAAGCCGCTGAGCAGGCCAAAGCCGCGCGCCATGACGACGGCTGTCTCTCCCTCTCCCCTCAGGGGGTTGGGAGAGGGGAGCGCGGCAACGCAGATCCGGCTTTGTCAGCGGTTCAAGCCCCGGACCCCATTGCGCCGCCATGCGCCCTGGCCAGGCGGAACTGGCCCACCGCATCGGCCAGCTTGTTGGCTTGCTCATGCAGGAAACCGGCGGCCGCCGAGGCTTGCTCGACCAGCGCCGCGTTCTGCTGCGTTGCCCCGTCGAGCTGGCTCACGGCCTGGTTGACCTGCGTGATGCCCACGCTTTGCTCGCTGCCGGCATTCGAGATTTCGCGCAGCACCTGCTCGACCTGCTTCACGCTGGCCACGATGCTGTTCATGGTCTCGCCGGCGTCCCGCACCAGTTCCGCGCCCGAGTCCACCTTGGCCACCGATTTGCTGATCAGTCCCTTGATCTCCTTGGCGGCCTGGGCGCTGCGCTGGGCCAGCGTGCGCACTTCGCCAGCCACCACGGCGAATCCGCGTCCCTGTTCGCCGGCGCGGGCGGCTTCCACGGCAGCGTTGAGCGCCAGGATGTTGGTCTGGAAGGCGATGCCGTCGATGACACCGATGATGTCGTGGATCTTGGCGGAGGCGGTCGAGATTTCCTGCATGGTGGTCACCACGCGAGAGACGGCATCGCCCCCCCGGTTGGCGACCTGCGAGGCCGCCGCCGCCAGCTCGCCGGCGCGCACGGCGGCCTCGGCCGAGTTCTGCACGGTGCCGGTGAGCTCGTCCATGGCAGCCGCTGTCTGCTCGAGGCTGGCCGCGGCTTGCTCGGTACGCGAGGACAGGTCGATATTGCCCTGCGAGATTTCGGCGGTTGCTGTGCGAACCGATTCGCTGCTGTCCCGGATATCGATCAGCACGGTGGCGAGCTTGTCGGCAAACTGGTTGAACGCGCGGGCGATCTGCGTGACCTCATCGTTGCCGTCGGCCGGCAGGCGCTTGGTCAGGTCGCCGTTTCCGGAGCCGATTTCATCCATGRCCTCGCGCACCTGGGACAGCCGCCGGAACGCAGAGGCCGTCATGACCGAGCCGGCTCCCGCAGCGAGGAAGGCCACCGTCACCAGGGTCATGAACATGGCCTGCAGCACATGGCGCAGGCCGGCCAGGGCTTCGTCCTCATCCATGGCAACCACCAGTTCCCAGTCGGAGTTCTTGACCGGCTCCGCATGCAGCAGCTTGGTGGCGCCGGCGATCTTGACCGCGAGGGGCTGCTCGGGATCCGACAGCTTGGCCAGGACGTTCGCGCTCAGGTCGGCGGACAGGTCAGTGGCTGGCTTGAGGTTGAGCTTGGCATCCGGATGCGCCACGATGCGCCCGCTCTTGTCGGCCAGGAAGGCAAAGCTGGCGGGGGTGGGGTGGATGCCGTTGACGGTGGAGGTCACGGCGTCCAGGTTCACATCGGCGGCCACCACGGCCTTCAACTGGCCATTGGCCAGCACAGGCAGGGCCAGCGTCACCACGAGCTTCTTGGTCGCGACATCTTCATACGGCTGCGTGATGACCAGCTTGCCGGCGCTGACGGCGGCCTGGTACCACGGGCGGCCCGTGGGATCGTAGTCGGCGGGGATGCCGAGGTCGCGGGAAAACACCGCATGCTTGTCCGGGTAGCCCGCATAGGCCACGACAAAGCCGCCGGATTTTTCCAGCTGTGTGACCGCGGACATGGGATCGGTGGAAAGGCTCTCCGGCGATACGGCTTGCACCATGGCGGCYCGCGCGGTCAGCCACTCGGTGATGGCTTGCGCGTTGCCTTGGGTGATGGTGGCGAGGTTTTGCCGCAGCGCGCGTTCGTCGCTGTGCTTCGTGACTACGTAGGTGATGCCGGTGGAGGCCGACAAGGCGGTGACAACGATGGCGACACAGGTCGCCGTAATGCGTGTACGGAGCGAGAGAAGCATGCGCGTTGGGTAGGGGCGGTGGTTAAGAAAGGCCTCCGACAATTTTGTTGTCGGCCAGCATGCCCCGGCTAACGGAAGGCTGGAGGGGAACTGTAGGGCCGAAACAGCAATGTGCAGACATTTCCCCGCGCGAGTGCATGGCGGCGCCCCGCGGCGTGGTGAATACGCCGCTATTGCCCGGCGGGACGCATTTTCCGCGCCGTCCTTGCCTTAGCCGCCAACCTTAAAAAATGCCAGGAACCGACGCATGATGGGTGACAGCGCCCCGGTGCGATGCGCCACCAGCACCCGGCTGGCGGCATCCTGGCGAGCCAGTGCCCGGTACGTCATGCCGGGGATGCGGGTGCGCGCGTAGTTACAGCGGCTTCGACGAGGCCTGACCCGGCGGCCACCGCTGGCTCGCCATCTGGTATAAGCGTCGCAGACACGAATCCAGACACGAATCCAGGCCGGGGAACCCGATGGAACTGCGCCAGCTTCAGTATTTCGTCCGCGTGGTGGAACTCGGCAGCATGAGCCGCGCGGCGCTCGACCTCGATATGGTGCAATCCGCCATGAGCCAGCAGATCAGCCGGCTGGAGAGCGAGCTGTCCACCCGGCTGCTGCGCCGGACCACGCGCGGCGTGACGCCCACCGAGGCCGGGCTGGCCTTCTTCCGCGAGGCCCAGCTTGCCTTGCGCCATGCCGAGCAGGCCAAGCGCGCCGCCCACCATGCACGGCTGTCCGGTACGGTCAGCGTGGGGCTGGCGCCTACCACCGCTTCGGTCATCGGCGTGCCGCTGATGCGCGCCATGCGCGAGCGCTATCCCGATGTGCGCCTGCATATGGTGGAGAGCCTGTCCGGCCACCTCAGCGCCATGCTCAACGCCCGCCAGCTCGACCTGGCCGTGCTGTTCGACACCGTTGTGGCGCGCCGCTGGAGCGTGACGCCGCTGCTCGAGGAAACGCTGTTCCTGATCCGCTCGCGCCGTGCGCTGCCGGCCGAGGCCGAGGCCGAGGCGCCGCAGCGGCTGCGCATGGCGCAGTTGCGGGACGTGCCGCTGATCATGCCGACCGGCCTGCATGGGCTGCGCAGCACGCTCGATGCCGCCTTCGCCCGCGTGAAGATCGTGCCGCAGGTGGTGCAGGAGGTGGATTCCCTGGYCATGCTGATGGACGCCGTCGACCTCGGGTTTGGCGCCACCCTGCAGCCTTGGGCCGCGGTGGGGCGCTATGCCGATGCGCAGGCGCGTTTCCACCTGGCCGAGATCGCGGACCCCAAGGTGCGGCGCCAGAACGTGCTGTGCAGCCTCTCCGATGACGAACTGTCGCCCGCCGCGCTGGCCTTGCGCGTGGTGCTGGCTGATTGCGCCCGCGAACTGGTGCGCTCCGGCGCTTGGCGAGGTGCACGGCTGCTTGGGCCGCAGGGATGATGCACGGGCGCCCCCGGGGGTATCACGATTCGTGATGCCCCCATGCGATCCGGGGGCTTAGCAGGACGCCGGCGGGCCGCTACAGTGCGGGCATCCCCACCGGAACCCTCATCGTGCTGTCCATTACTCAAATCCGGGAGCTGTCCCTGCCGGCTTTGCCGAGCCTTGCCGGAGGCGCGCGCCCATGATCGACGTCCTGGTTATCGGCGGCGGCAATGCCGCCCTGTGCGCGGCCCTGATGGCGCGTGAAGCCGGCGCCAGCGTGCTGCTGCTGGAAGCCGCCCCGCGCGAGTGGCGCGGCGGCAACTCCCAGCACACCCGCAACCTGCGCTGCATGCACGACGTGCCACAAGACGTGCTGATCGAGGCCTATCCCGAAGAGGAATACTGGCAAGACCTGCTCAAGGTCACCGGCGGCCTGACCGACGAACGCCTGGCCCGCCTGGCCATCCGCGCCTCCTCCACCTGCCGCGACTGGATGCGCAGCCATGGCGTGCACTTCCAGCCGCCGCTGTCAGGCGCGCTGCATGTGGCGCGCACCAATGCCTTCTTCATGGGCGGCGGCAAGGCACTGGTCAACGCGTACTTCCGCAGCGCCGAAGCCCTTGGCGTGCAGGTGCGCTACAACGCCCMGGTGGACGCCATCGAGCTGGACGGCGACCGCTTCATGGCCGCCCGCATCGGCAGCGAGCGCATCGAGGCGCGCAGCTGCGTGCTGGCCGCCGGCGGCTTCGAGTCCAACCGCGAATGGCTGCGCGAGGCCTGGGGCCAGAACGCCGACGGTGACTGGCCGGCCGACAACTTCCTGATCCGCGGCACCCGCTTCAACATGGGCGTGCTGCTCAAGTTCATGATCGAAGCCGGGGCGGATGCCATTGGCGACCCTTCCCAATCGCACTGCGTGGCCATCGACGCGCGCGCGCCGCTGTACGACGGCGGCATCTGCACCCGGGTGGACTGCGTCTCGCTGGGCGTGATGCTCAACCGCAACGCCGAGCGCTTCTACGACGAGGGCGAGGACTTCTGGCCCAAGCGCTACGCCATCTGGGGGCGCCTGGTCGCGCAGCAGCCCGGGCAGATCGGTTATTCGATCATCGACGCCAAGGCCGTAGGCCGCTTCATGCCGCCGGTATTCCCGGGCGTGCGCGCCAACACGCTGCCGGAACTGGCGCGCCAGCTCGGGCTGGACGAGGCCCCCTTCATGCGCACCATCGAGGCTTACAACGCGGCGTGCCGGGTCGGCACCTTCGACCACACCGTGCTGGACGACTGCCACACCGAGGGCATTGCCCCGGCCAAGACCCACTGGGCCCGGCCGATCGATACCGCGCCGTTCTTTGGCTACGCCCTGCGCCCCGGCATCACCTTTACCTACCTMGGCCTCAAGGTGAACGAGCACGCCGCCGTGCACTTCGGCGGCAAGCCCAGCGCCAACCTGTTTGTGGCCGGTGAGATGATGGCCGGCAACGTGCTCGGCAAGGGCTATACGGCAGGTGTCGGCATGGCCATCGGCACCGCCTTCGGCCGCATCGCCGGCACCCAGGCCGCAGCCGCCGCGCTCGGGCGGCCCAGTCACAACGCATTCCAGGAAGAGCAGCATGCAACATCTTGAAGCGCTGACGCGCGAAGCGGCGGCGCTGGCCCAGGGCGCGCTGCCGCTCACCGGGGACGAGGCAGAAGTAGGCCGCGTCATGCAGATCTGCAATGCCTGCCGTTATTGCGAAGGCTTTTGCGCGGTGTTTCCCGCCATGACGCGCCGGCTGGAGTTCGGCAAGGCCGATATCCACTACCTGTCCAACCTGTGCCACAACTGCGGCGCTTGCTACCACGCCTGCCAGTACGCGCCGCCGCACGAGTTCGCGGTCAACGTGCCGCAGGCCATGGCCAAGGTGCGGGTCCAGACCTACGCCGACTATGCCTGGCCCGCCGCTCTCGGCGGGCTGTACCGCCGCGCCGGCCTGGCCACCGCGCTGGCGCTGGCAGCCGGGCTGGCGTTGTTCCTGGTGATGGTGCTTGCCATGCGCGGCAGCCTGCTGCACGCACCGCTGGCCGGCAACTTCTACGCCATCTTCCCGCACAACCTGCTGGCGGCGATGTTCGGCCTGGTATTCGGCTGCGCGGTGCTGGCGCTGGGCGTGGGCGTGACGCGCTTCTGGCGCAAGGTATCGCCCGGCGAGCTGCAAGGCGAGGCTCGCGGCCCGGCCGTCGGCGGCGCGGCGCACGATGCATTGCGGCTGCGCTACCTGGACGGCGGCCACGGCCAGGGTTGCAACAACGCGGACGACGCGTTCACCCTGTGGCGCCGGCGCTTCCACCATTTCACGTTCTATGGCTTCATGCTGTGCTTTGCCGCCACGGCGGTCGCCACGCTTTACCACTACCTGCTGGGCCTGCACGCACCGTATGCGCCCACCAGCCTGCCGGTGCTGCTGGGCACGGCAGGCGGCATCGGCTTGCTGATCGGCCCGGCGGGTCTGCTCTGGCTCAACCTGAAGCGCGATCCGCGCACCGGCGATGCGGCCCAGAAGCCGATGGACCGCGGCTTTATCGCGCTGCTGTTTTTCACCAGCCTGACGGGGCTGGCGCTGCTGGCCTGGCGCGACACCGCGGCCATGGCGCTGCTGCTGGCGGTGCACCTTGGCGTGGTGATGGCGTTGTTCCTGACGCTGCCTTACGGCAAGTTCGCGCACGGCATCTACCGCAGCGCGGCGCTGCTCAAGTGGAATATCGAAAAACGCCGGCCCAGCAACCTGGCGCTTGGCTCGGACTGAACATCAAGCATTCAAGAGACCAAGGAGAACCTCATGACAAAGCCCGGCATCCTCGCCATTTCCTCGATGCGGGACCAGTGCACCGATGCCGAATGGCAGGCGCGCGTGGATCTGGCCGCCTGCTACCGGCTGGTGGAGCTGTACGGCATGGCCGACATGATGGCCAACCATATCTCGGTGCGCGTGCCAGGCGAGGACGGCGCCTTCCTGATCAACGCCTACGGCATGATGTACGAGGAGATCACCGCCTCCAGCCTGATCAAGGTGGACCACGCCGGCAACATCCTCGCCAAGCCGGATTTCGGCGCGCTCAACTACGGCATCAACAAGGCCGGCTACGTGATCCACAGCGCCGTGCACGAAGCGCGCCCGGAAGTGGCCTGCGTGATCCACACTCATAGCTGGGCCTCCATGGCCGTATCGTCGCTGGACTGCGGGCTCTTGCCGCTCACACAGACCGCCATGCGCTTTCTCAAGATCGGCTATCACGACTACCAGGGTGTGGTGCTCGACACCGCCGAGCAGGCCTCGCTGCTTGACGACCTCGGCAAAGGCGAGGCCCTGATCCTGCGCAACCACGGCGCACTCACGGTGGGCAATACGGTTGGGGAAGCCTTCAACTGGATGCACCGGCTGGAGCTGGCCTGCCGCGCGCAGATCGGTGCGATGTCCTGCAACACACCGTTGCGCGAGGTGGGCGCCGACGTGCTGCAGGAAACCTGGAACAACTACCAGCCCGGCACGCGCCGCCCCTACGGCGTCATGGAGTGGCCGGCGCTGCTGCGCAAGCTGGACCGGCTGGATCCGAGCTTCCGCGACTGAGGCGGGGCGGCCTTCCGGCGGCGATAGCGGCTGCAAAAGTGGCTGCAAAGTGGCTGCAAAAGCGATAACGAAAAAACGAACGGAGAGAGACAACATGCACAAAAGCCCCGCACTGGCCCGCGCCAAATCGGCCGCCATCTCGGCCGCCATCTCGTTCGCCTGCGCTATCGCAGGCACGGGCGCCATCGCCGCCCCTGGCGATGACTACCCGGCCAAGCCGGTGCGCGTGGTGGTGGCCTTCACCGCTGGCGGCACCACCGATATCCTGGCGCGCAGCGTCAGCCAGGTGCTGGCGCAGAAGTTCAGGCAATCCTTCGTGGTAGACAACCGTCCCGGCGCCGGTGGCAATATCGGCACCGAGGCTGTGGTCCGCTCGCCGGCCGATGGCTATACGCTGCTGGTCAACTCGGTCGGCCCGATCTCGATCAACCAGACGCTGTACAAGCGCCTGAACTACGATCCGCTGACTGACCTGGTGCCGGTGGTGCAGATTGCCGATGTGCCCAACGTGCTGGTGGCGCATCCCTCGCTGCCGGCCAAGACGCTCGAAGAATTCGTCGTCTACGCCAAGGCCAATCCGGGCAAGCTGAACTACAGCTCAACCGGCGTGGGCACCTCGTCGCAGCTCTCCAGCTTCATGTTGACGCAGCGCATCGGCACCGAGGCCACGCATATCCCCTACAAGGGCGCGGACGCGCTCAACGATCTGTTGTCCGGCCGGGTGCAGTTCATGTTTGCCACGATCCCGTCGGTCATCGCGCATATCAAGGCCGGCAAGCTGCGCGCGCTGGCGGTCAGCAGCGCGCGCCGTTCGCCATCGCTGCCGGACGTGCCCACGGTAGCCGAAAAGGGCTTCCCCGGCTTCGAGGCCGGTTCCTGGTTCGGCGTGTTCGCGCCCAAGGGCACGCCGCAGGCGGTGATCAACAAGGTCAATCAGGCCGTCGACGAAGCGCTGCCGTCGCTGCAGGCGCAGATGGTGCGGGAAGGGGCGGATCCCGTGGGTGGCTCGCCGGAGCAGTTCGGCAAGTTCACGCAAAAGGAATACGCCAAATGGAAAGTCGTGGTGCGTGACTCGGGTGCTTCCCTGGAATGAACGTGCGCGTGAATACGAACCAGCCGGCAGTCGCGCAGCCTTTGCGCATCCTGCTGTCGGAACAAGCCTTGCAGCATTACGGCACGCCGATTGGCGAGGCGCTTGGCGGGGCTTTCGTGCCAGTGGTGGTGCCGTCGGGGCAGGGGCAAAACGATGCCCCCGGGCTGGACGCCGATATCGCCTTTGTCTCGCGCGATGTCACCGGGCTGTCCACCAAGCACGAAATCCTGCCCGCCACCCGGCGCTTTTACGATGCCATGCTGGCAAGCCCCGGGCTGCGCTGGGCGCATACGCATTCGGCTGGCGCGGACCGCGCCGTGTTTGGCGAGTTGCGTGCGCGCGGCGTGGCGGTGACGACTTCCTCCGGTGCCAACGCGGGCGTGGTGGCACAGACCGCGTTGGCGGGTGTGCTGGCGCTAGCGCGGCATTTTCCGCAGATGCTGGCGGCCCAGCATGARCGCCGCTGGGCGCCGCTGATTGGCTCCGGGCTGCCGCGCGATCTGGCGGGGCAGACTGCCACCATCGTCGGTTGGGGCCCGATCGGGCAATGGCTGGGCAAGTTATTGCAGGTGCTGGGACTGCACGTGATCGTGGTGCGCCAGAGCGCCGTGCCGGCTGGGCCCGGCTATGAACCCGTGGTATTCGATGCGGTGCGTGGCGTGCTGC
>NZ_JBFTSF010000003.1:0-71793 GCF_056399905.1 Cupriavidus sp. 01L46 | reverse complement strand
GTCAAAGAAAAGTGACCGGCAGCCCCCGCAGGGGGATGTCGTATGGCCCTTGGGTGCAAAAGCCAACGCCGCCTCCCCAAAAAGCCGCCCCCCTACCCCTTGACATCCCCCCCTCCCCCCTCCTATCCTCCCACCTAAATTCCCTAAGTAAGACCAACGTTCTAATCTACAGAACACAAAGAATCTTCCGCCGGTGCCGTGCACCACCCCAATCCGGAGACACAATGAAACGCTTCCCCATCCGCGCCCTGCTGCTGCTCGCAGTCCCCGCCCTGCTCGCCGCAGGCGCCATCCCCGCTGCCGCGGACACCTATCCGAGCCAGCCGGTGCGCCTGGTGGTCCCCTTCCCGCCGGCCGGCGGCACCGACGTCATGGCGCGCCTGGTGTTCAACAAGGTGGGCATGACCACCCACTGGAACGTGGTGGTGGAAAACCGAGCTGGCGCGGGCGGCAATATCGGCATGGACGCGGTGGCCAAGGCCCGCCCCGATGGCTACACGCTCGGCATGGGCCAGACCGCCAACCTGGCGATCAATCCCACGCTGTACCCCAGGATGCCCTACGACGCGATCAAGGACTTCACCCCGGTGGCGCTGGTTTCCGCGCAACCGCTGGTGCTGATCGTGCGCAAGGACGCGCCGTACAAGAACCTGGCCGACCTGGTCACCGCCGGCAAGGCCAGGCAGCTCTCGATGGCGTCGGCCGGCACGGGCACCGTGGGCCACCTGACGGGCGAGATGTTCGCGCGCCGCACGGGCATCAAGATGCTGCACGTGCCCTACAAGGGCGCCTCGCCGGCGCTGACCGACCTGCTGGGCGGCCAGACCGACTTCTACTTCGCTACGCCGCCGATCGCGCTGCCGATGATCAAGGCCGGCAAGCTGCGCGCACTCGGCGTGACCTCGGCCAAGCGCCTGCCGCTGCTGGGTGACGTGCCGACCGTGATCGAAGGCGGCTATGCCGGCTTCCAGGCGGAGGACTGGAAGGCGCTGGTGGCGCCGGCCGGCACGCCGGCGGAGATAGTCAAGCGCGTCAACGAGGAGATCAACAAGGCCATCGCCCAGCCCGATACCATCGCCAAGATGCGCGAGGAAGGCAGCGAGCCGCGCGGCGGTTCCCCGCAAGACCTGGCCGCGTTCATCAAGGCTGAAAACACCCGCTGGGGCACCCTCGTGCGCCAGTCCGGCGCCAAGGTAGAGTAACGCCTTCGCCGCCCGCCGCGGCCAGCTTCGCCACTGCGAAGCGCCGCGGCACCGACACCTCAAAGCCTCGCCATGCAAAAACCGCTACGCCATATCCGCGTCCTCGACCTCACCAACGTGCTGGCCGGGCCCTTCTGCTGCCACCAGCTCGCCCATATGGGCGCCGAGGTCATCAAGGTGGAAACCCCGGGCACCGGCGACCTGGCCCGTCAGCTGGGGGCCGATGCCGAGCTCAACAGCCGGCTCATGGGCGTGTCCTTCCTGGCGCAGAACCCCGGGAAACGCTCCATCACCATCAACCTCAAGCACGCGAGCGGCAAGGAAGTCTTCCGCAAGCTGGTGCAGAGCGCCGACGTCCTGGTGGAGAACTTCCGCCCCGGCGTGATGGACCGCCTGGGCCTGGGCTTCGAGGCGCTCAAGCAGATCCATCCCAAGCTGATCTATTGCGCCATTTCCGGCTTCGGGCAGGACGGCCCGCTGTCGGACCTGCCAGCATACGACCAGATCATCCAGGGAATGTCCGGGGTGATGAGCATCACCGGCGACCCGCAGACCGCGCCTTACCGCGTGGGCTACCCGGTCTCCGACACCATCGGCGGCATCACCGCGGCCTTTGCCGTGGCCGCCGCGCTGGCGGATCACCAGCGCACCGAGGGCTACTTCATCGACGTATCGATGCTGGAAGCCACCCTGGCCACCATGGGCTGGGTGGTGTCCAACTACCTGATCGCAGGCAAGACCCCGGCGCCGATGGGCAATGAGAACATGACGGCCAGCCCGTCCGGCGCCTTCCACACCGGCGATGGCCTGATCAATATCGCTGCCAACAAGCAGGAGCAGTTCGAAGCGGTCTGCCGCGTGGTKGGCCGCCCGGAACTTGCCACCGACGCGCGCTTCGCGCAGCGCCAGGCGCGGCTGGCCAACCGCGCCGAACTCACGCGCGAGCTGGAGGCGGAGCTGGCGAAGAAATCCGCCGATGCGTGGTGGAAACTGTTCAACGAGGCGGGCGTGCCGGCCGGCCCGGTCTACAGCGTGCCGCAAACGCTGGATCACCCGCAGGTGAGCGGGCGCGGCATGATCGGTGAGTTTGCCGACGTGCCCGGCGTGGGACGCGACATCCGGCTGGTGCGCACGGGCTTCAAGCTCAATGGCGAGGCGCCGTCGGTCGACACCCCGCCGCCGGAGCTCGGCCAGCACACCCGCGAGATCCTCGTCCAGCTTGGCTACGGCGAGGCGGATATCGAAACCCTGCAAAAGGAGCGTGCGGTATGAGTGAACCTACCAAGGCAAACACCGGCACCAATGACATCAACGAAGGCCAGCGCCTCTCCCAGGACTGGTGGCGTACCGAGATCATCGACATGCAGCCCGGCGAGATCCGCTACCGCGGCTATCCCATCGAGCAGTTGATCGGCCAGGTGTCGTTCGCGCAGATGATTTGGCTGATGCTGCGCGGCGACCTGCCGGCGCGCGGGCAAGGCRAGTTGCTGGACGCCGCGCTGATGTCGGCGGTGGACCACGGCCCGCAAGCGCCCAGCATTGCCATTGCCCGCATGGCCGCCACCTGTGGCGTGGGCCTGAACAATGCGATGGCGTCCGCCGTCAACGTGCTGGGCGACGTGCACGGCGGCGCCGGCGAGCAGGCGGTGGAACTGTACCAGGATGTGGCGCGCCGTATCGACGGCGGCGAAACCCAGGAAGCCGCGGTCAAGGCCGCCCTGGCGGATTATCGTGACAACCACGGCAAGTTCGTGTCCGGATTCGGCCACCGCTTCCATCCGCTGGACCCGCGCGCCCCGCGCCTGCTGGCGCTGGTGGACCAAGCCGCAGCCGATGGCGTGGTCTCGGGCCGCTTCGCCACCATTGCACGCGCGGTGGAGGCCGAACTGGGCGCGGGCCGCAGCAAGCCGATTCCCATGAATATCGACGGTGCCACGGCTGTGATCTATGCGGAGCTGGGCTTCCCGGCGCCGCTGGCGCGCGGGCTGTTCTGCCTGTCGCGCTCGGTCGGGATCCTGGCGCATGCCTGGGAGCAAACGCAGCAAGGCGGCCGCAACAAGGGCCCGATCCCGCGCCAGTACATCTGGACTTACGACGGCCACCCGCCCCGGGACGTGCCGACGGCGCAGGACTGATCCAGGCTCAGAGACAGCGCTACCGGCCCTAGCGGCCAGGCACGTGGGCGGAGTCGCCCACGTCGCCGGGCACCGGGCGCGTGGACGGCGCCATCCAGGACGCCAGCGCATAGCGGTCCCGGCCAAACTCCTTGGCCGCATAGAGCGCCCGGTCAGCCGCCGCGAACAAGGCGCGCCACAGCCCTTCCACCCCCGCCGCCCCGCCGCGCAGCTCGGCCACGCCGATGCTGACGCTGGCGAACGCCGCCGAGTCGCCGGGCAGCGCAATGCCACGCACTTTTTTCAGGATCCGGTTGGCCAGCGCGGTGGCCTGGCCTTCGTCGGTATGCGGGCAGAGGATGCAGAATTCCTCGCCGCCGTAGCGCCCGGCTACATCGGAGGCACGCCGCGAGTTGTCGATGGCCTCGGCGATCAGCTTGAGCACGGTGTCGCCGGCATGGTGGCCATGCCGGTCGTTGACCTGCTTGAAATGGTCGATATCGATCACCAGGCAGGACAAGGGCTGGCCGTGGCGCTCCCAGGCAGCCACCAGGCTGATGGCCGACTTGTCGAGCGCGCCCCGGTTGAGCAGGCGCGTCAGCGCATCGAGCCTGGCGCCGTTTTCATTGGTGGCAATGACCTGCTCCATGGCCATGACCGTAAACCCGAACAAGGCCAGCAAGGTGCCCACCAGCGGCACCACCAGCAAGATCCCGTTGGCACTGCTGGCATAGAACGGCCCCGAGGCCACGTTGCCCKCCAGCCCGGCGGCAAACCCGGCCAGGTGCGTGGCCAGGTGAACGAGGCTGGCAATCACCACCAGGGGCGTGCCCACGCTGCGCCGGCCATCGTAGGCATGCAGCAGGGTGACGACCGTCAGCACGGCCACCAGGGCCAGGCTGCCGTAGCCGATCACATGCATGCGCGCCTGGCCACCAGCCATGCCGGCGGCGCCAACCAGCGCCAGCGCGGCCACCGTCACGCCCACCGCGAGCGTGCGATCCCACGACGCCATGCCGTAATACACCCGCACGCCGCGGTAGATCAGCATCCTGCCGGCGATAAAGGCGGCCGCCCCGCCCGCGCTGACATAGACCAGCCTGGCCGAAGCGTTGGCCGCCAGCACCAGCCCGGCGGCCGACACCAGCAGATGCCCGAGCGCCCACAGGCGCMCGGCCGCGCTGGGCCGCAAGGCGCCAAGCAGGCCGGCCGAAATGGCCAGCGTGCTGGCGTACACCACCACCATGACGACGACAATCGTTTGCTGGTCTAACTGCACGGAATTCCTTTGAAGATACCGTGTTGCCGGTGACGTTGACGGGAGGCTTCAGAGGCAGGCCCGATTGGTTGGTCAACTTCGCAAAGGCGCATGATATCGCCACGGACGCCGACAGGGCCACCCCCGACAAGCCGGGCATCGGCCTGGTTGCAGGGGCACGGCGCAAGGAGCAAGGAGCAAGGAGCCAACGCTGACGAGCAAACACCGCGCCAGGACCGGTTTTGCACCGATCTGGGGCAGCTCAGGCGGGAAACGGGAACGTGCCCCCCAGCGCCAGGGTCAGGTCGCGGGCTGCCCGCAGGACATGCGGGCGGAAGGCCTCGTCGAAGCGCGGCGTCGGGCAGGTCAGGGTCAGCGCGCCCTTGAGCTCGCCGTCCGGGCCAAACACCGGCGACGATACKCCGGCAATCTCCGGGAGACGATCCCCGACCATCGCCGCGACGCCCTCTTCCCGTATCTTCTGGTATAGCTCCCCCCGCGCCCCGCTGAATGCGCGCAGCACGCGGCCACCGGCGCCGCGGTTGCGTGGCAGCAGCTCCCCCGCCTTGGCATGGTCGCGCACCGGCTGGGGCGAGTCGACGCGGTACAGGCACAGACGGTGCTCGCCCTGCTCGACGTGGTAAGCGGCGCTTTCGCGTGTGGCCTGCACCAGTTGGCGCAGCACCGGCATGACGATGAGTTCGAGCGAGAACGAAGCCGAATACACCGAGTTCAGCCGCGCCACTTCCGGGCCTAGCCCGTAGCGGCCATCGGTATGGCGCAGGATCAGCCTGGCGTGCTCCAGCGACGCCAGCAGGCGCAGCAGCGTGCTTTTGTAGAGCCCGGTGCGCTGGGCCAGCTCCACCAGGCTCAGCGTGGTGTCGCCCAGGCGGAACGCGGAAAGCACGAACAAGGCCCGGTCTACGGCTACGGCGCCGCCTTCGGCGGCATGTTTGTCGGCTTCGGAGAGCTGGGCGGCTTTACGTGGCATGAAGGAAACAGGGCAGGAAAGGTCAGGAAAGGGCAGGAAAGCGGGAAAAAGCAGAGTGGCGGCGTGGCGGCGTGGCACAGGGCCGGCATCCCGCCGACCGGGGAAAGCCAGCGGCAGAGCCGCACAGTGTTCCACGGTACAGAACGGTACCAGGCTTGTCAATCGGTGCCGCGCGCRGGTGTGGAAGGATGCCCCGCGGGCCAGATGCCCTGCTTGCCTGGCGCCGGCATGCCCGCCGGGTCGCGCGCATCCTTGAGCCGCCGCACCGGGCCGGCCCGGTCAAGCATGGCGGCAAAGACAGGCGACAGGCGCCGCGGCGAAGCCGCGCAGGGCCTGCGCGTGCGCGAAGGGCGCGGCCGAGCGATCCGGTGGCAGCGCCCTTCGTGCATTCACGCCCGTCGTGCATTCACATTAAGCGCCGTCCTTCGTCAGTGATGATKGCCGCCACCATGGAACCCGCCCCCCTGGAAGCCGCCGTGCGGCGCGCCGACAAACGACCCGCGCGAGCCGCCATGGAAGCCGCCATGGAAGCCGCCACGGAAACCGCCGCCCGGGCGCGAAAAGAACACGCGGTGCATGTTGTGCGCGTGATGAAAGCGGTCGATAAAGATAAAGCTCGCGCCAAAGCCGACGCCAACCGGCGCCCAGTACCAAGGGTCGTAGTAGTAAGCCGGCTGCGCATACACCACCGCGCCGCCAGAGCTATCCACCATCTGCCAGGAGCCATCCGGCTGCAGGCAGGCCAGCCCCACCACCTGTTGCAGGTAGCCGTCGATCTCCACCTGCCCCGCCATCTGCTGGCAAGGCGACGAATAGCCACTCCCTGCGTCCGCGGCCACCGCCTGCGCCGCCGCGGGCGCGCTCAGGCCGAGGCCGGCAAGTAACGCCGCCACGGCACCCAGAGCCTTGCTCATGATGTCATCCCGGGATCGAATGCCCGACGTTGCGATGCGCCGGGCTATTGCCCGAACCGCATCCCGCGGCACATCGGTTTGCCTGCCGGACCCGCTGGCACGCTTGCGCGGCGCGCGTTCCTGCAATGGGTAAACGGATCAGGCTCCCCGTTTATTCCATGCATTCCCGGTACATTCCGCGCGCCCTTGCCCCTTGTTATTGCCATGCCTGCGGATCGCCGCCCAGGCTCGCGCAGACATCGCCGGCGATGGCGCGCAGCCGCGCTTCGGCCAACTGGCCGGAGAGCGCATARCCGGCCCCGCCGCTGACCCAGTAAAAGGTGCGGCGATCGGCCTGGCGCAGCACGCCAAGCGTGGCCAGGGCGGGCGCGGCCGGCGTGATGTAGAGCGTGAGCCGCTCGCCGGCCGGGTCCTGGTACATCAACTGGGCGGCCGGGCCTGCCTCGCCGGCCAGCAGGCGCCCGCCCAGCAGCGTGAAGCCGTACTCGTCCAGCGACGGAATGGTGAGCGTACGGGCGATCCGGCGCGACAACCACGCGCGCAGGTGCGCCTGGTCGGCGGCCGCCACCTCGACGGGATGGCGCTCTTCAGGCGCAAACACCACATAGGCGGCATCGGCATGGCGCGCAAATGCGTTGGGGTCCGCGCTGGCGCCTGGCAGCCACGCCACGCCGAATGCAAGCGCCAGGCCGGCCATCACCCAGCCCGTGGCGGCAAGCGCACTGCGCCACCACGGCGCGCGCGCCCGGACCAGCACGTAGCGCAGGTCCGCCGGCAGCGGGAACAGGGCCTTGAGCGCGGCGTTCTGCTGGGTATAGTGCTCCGCCAGCTCCGCGGCCCGCGCGTCATGCGCGAGGGCCGCGCGCAGGGCCGCGCCCTCGGCCTCGGGCAATTCGCCGTCCACCAGCGCGCACAGCCGCGCCAGGTCGGGTGCGGGCTCGCTGGCGTTCGGGTCAGAGGCGGGACCGGGGCCGCGGTCGTCGTTCATGGCGTGTTCCTCACCACCCTTAGCGGTACGTGGCGCTCGCCGGCGCCACCCGTGCCACCCATGCCACCAGAGCCGCCGGCGCCATCGGCCAGCAGTGCGCGCAGATGCTCGCGCGCGCGGGACAGGCGCGACATCACCGTGCCCAGCGGCACGTGCAAGACCGCGGCGGCTTCCTGGTAGCGCAGGCCCTCCAGCACGATCAGCAGCAGCACCTCGCGCTGCTCGATCGGCAGGCGGTACAGCGCACGCTGCACATCGCGCAGCGTCAGCCCGTCGACTTCGCTGGCAGGGGCCGCCTGCCGCTGCCAGAGCGGATMGGCCGCGTCCAACGCCACTTCGCGGCGCCGGCGCAACTGATCGATGTAGAGGTGGCGCAGCACGGTCAGCATCCAGGCCCGGGCCTGACCGCCCGCGGGCAGCCGCTTGCCCTGGGCAAGCGCGCGCTCCGCGGTGTCCTGCACGAGGTCATCGGCCCACGCCGCGTCGCCGGTGAGCGCGCGCGCATAGCGCCGCAGCTGCGGAAGCCAGACCGCGATGTCGTCGCCAACGCTCACTGCTGACAGGACATGGGGGGCGCATCTGCAAGCATCGGGGCGGGGATCAATATCCGCTCGTCCCCATGCCGCCGGTGCCAGCCGTGCCACTAGTGCCGCTAGTGCCGCGGCTGCCATCGCGCGAGACCGAGGCGCCGCCGGACCCGTYGCCACCGCCGCCGGAAGTACAGGCCGCCACCGCCATCAAGGCTAGCAGCAGGGCAGAAACCAGGCGGAGCGCTTTCATGTTGGTCTCCTTGGCGGGCGGGCCGCATGGTGACGCCATCGGGTGATGCCGCGATTCGGTCCTGCCCACCCGAGTAAACGCATGGCGCCCCGGTTTTATTCCGTAGCGTGGATGTTTTGCCCCCGCTCCCACGAAGCGCGCAGCATGGCCCACATCTTGGCCCGGCCCGTGCGGCGCACGATACTTCGAGACGCTTCTTGCTTTGTCATGCAAGTGATCTAGAGTGGTGTGATGCACCATTTCGCCCGGCTGTGGCGGTGCCGGAAGGGCCACAGCGTGCAAGGACACGATGACGTGATCGCGTAATGGCTGATGGCCGGCATGAGTGCACTGATACGGGCTTGCATTCGGTTTGCGGAAATCATCTCCCCCTACCCTCTTCGCCTTCGTCCTGCCACGCCGCATGGCAAGGTCGGGCGCCCAAGCTTTCGCGGTCTCTCCCGCATGCCGCGCGAGGCTTGCGGCCATCGCCGGCGCCCTGATCGCAGCGCCTATCCATCGCCGAATCCACGGCAACCGCCCGCCAGCAGGCAAGGCCGGGGCGGCAGTTGCTCACCCGCCAGGCGCCAACCGGGACAACGGTTGCCGGCGCGCGGCTCCGATCGCCGTGCCATGTAGCGCCTCTGCCTGTCCATACAGGATGGCCAGCGCGTGCGCGTGTTTGTGCTTCCCGTCCACTTCCACCGATTCCGAGGTCCCTTCATGCGCATCGAGCGGGTTCCCTTTCGCCATATCAGTGCCGCGACGGTTGCCGTAATTCTTGCTGCATGCGGACAAAAGCCCGCCGCGCCGCCGCCGCAGACGCTGGAGGTCGGCGTCGTCACCGTCAAGCCGGCCACCGTGCCCGTCACGTCCGAACTGCCGGGCCGCACCAGCGCCTTCCTGGTCGCGCAGGTGCGCGCGCGGGTCGACGGCATCGTGCTGCGCCGCGAGTTCACCGAGGGCGATGAGGTCAAGCTGGGCCAGCGCCTCTACAAGATCGACCCGACGCCCTACATTGCCGCGCTCAACAATGCCAAGGCCGTGCTGGCAAAGGCACAGGCCAACGTAGGCACGCAGAACGCGCTGGTCCAGCGCTACAAGATCCTGGTGGCGTCCAACGCCGTGAGCAAGCAGGACTACGACAACGCCGTGGCCGCGCTGGGCCAGGCCGTGGCCGACGTGGCATCGGGCAAGGCAGGGGTGGAAACCGCGCAGATCAACCTGGGCTACACCGATGTCGTGTCCCCCATCAGCGGGCGCAGCGGCTTGTCGCAGGTCACGCCGGGCGCCTATGTGCAGGCCAGCCAGGCCACGCTGCTGACCACGGTCCAGCAACTGGACCCGGTCTACGTCAACCTGACGCAATCGAGCGTCGATGGGCTGCGGCTGCGCCGCCAGATCCAGGAGGGCCGCCTGCAGGCCGCCGGCGCCAACGCCGCCAAGGTCACGCTGCTGCTGGAGGACGGACGCGCCTATCCGCAGCCCGGCCAGCTCCAGTTCACCGACGTGAGCGTGGACCAGAGCACGGGATCCGTGACGGTGCGTGCGATCTTCCCGAACAAGGATCGCGTGCTGCTGCCCGGGATGTTCGTGCGCGCGCGCATCGACCAGGGCGTCAACGACAAGGCCATCGTCGTGCCGCAGATTGGCGTCACGCATGACGCAAAGGGGCAGGCCGTGGCGCTGGTCGTCGGCCAGGACAACAAGGTGACGCAACGCCAGATCGTCACCACCGGCACCTACGGCAGCGGCTGGGTGGTGGACAGCGGCCTGCAGCCGGGCGATCGCGTGATCGTCAATGGCGTGGAGAAAGCCAAACCGGGCATGACGGTCAAGCCGGTCGAAGCCCAGGCACCGGCGCAGCCGGCCTCCGGCGCGCAGGCCATGCCTGGCGCCGGCGCGGCAGCGGCATCGGCGCCTTCCGCAGCGTCGGCAGCATCGGCCGCGCAATAACCGGGAGCCAGCTTCATGGCAAAGTTCTTTATCGACCGGCCAATTTTTGCGTGGGTGATCGCAATCATCCTGATGCTGGCCGGCCTCGCCGCGACCACCACGCTGCCCATTGCCCAGTACCCCACGATTGCCCCGCCGGCCGTGCAGATCAGCGCCACCTACCCCGGCGCTTCCGCCAAGACCGTCGAAGACACCGTCACGCAGGTGATCGAGCAGCAGATGAGTGGCCTGGACCACCTGCTGTACCTGTCGTCGACCAGCGACGACTCCGGCACCGCCACCATCACGCTGACCTTCGCGGCCGGCACCAACCCGGACATTGCGCAGGTCCAGGTGCAGAACAAGCTGCAACTGGCCACCCCGCTGCTGCCGCAGGCCGTGCAGCAACTGGGCACCAAGGTCACCAAGTCGAGCAGCAGCTTCCTGCTGATCCTCGCCTTCGTGTCCAGGGACGGCAGCATGGGCCGCTACGACCTGGCGAACTACGTGGCGTCGAAGGTGCTGGACCCGGTCAGCCGGATCGACGGCGTTGGCACGGTCACGCTGTTCGGCTCGCAGTACGCCATGCGGATCTGGCTCGATGCGACCAAGCTGAACAACTACAGCCTGACCCCGATCGACGTCAAGAACGCGGTGGCCGCGCAGAACGTGCAGGTCGCCGGCGGCAGCCTGGGCGGCACGCCGTCGGTGCCGGGCCAGATGCTGCAAGCCACCATCACCGAGGCCACGCTGCTGCAAACCCCCGCGCAGTTCGGCAATATCCTGCTCAAGGTGAATACCGACGGCTCGCAGGTGCGCCTGAGGGATGTGGCGCGCATCGAGCTGGGCGGCGAGAACTATAACTTCGACACCAAGTACAACGGCCAGCCGACCGCGGCCTTCGGCATCCAGCTCGCCACCGGCGCCAATGCGCTGGCCACGGCCAAGGCGGTGCGCGCCAAGATGGCCGAGCTGCAGCGCTACGCGCCGCAAGGCGTGGTGGTGGAGTATCCGTACGACATCACGCCATTCATCACGCTGTCGATCGAGGAAGTGATCAAGACGCTGATCGAGGGCATCGTGCTGGTGTTCCTGGTGATGTACCTGTTCCTGCAGAACCTGCGCGCCACGCTGATCCCGACCATCGCGGTGCCCGTGGTGCTGCTGGGCACCTTCGCGGTGATGTCGGTGGTTGGCTTCTCGATCAACACGCTGTCGATGTTCGGCATGGTGCTGGCCATCGGCCTGCTGGTGGACGATGCGATCGTGGTGGTGGAGAACGTCGAGCGGGTCATGGCCGAGGAAGGCTTGTCGCCGCGCGACGCCACGCGCAAGGCCATGGAGCAGATCACCGGCGCGCTGGTGGGCGTGGCGCTGGTGCTGTCGGCGGTGTTCGTGCCGGTGGCATTCTCCGGTGGCTCGGTGGGGGCGATCTACCGGCAGTTCTCGCTGACCATCGTTGCCGCCATGGTGCTGTCCGTCCTGGTGGCCCTGATCCTGACGCCGGCACTGTGCGCTTCCATGCTCGAACCGATCCCGAAAGGCCACCACGATGAAAAGACTGGCTTCTTCGGCTGGTTCAACCGCACCTTCGCCAAGAGCCAGAAGAAGTACCACAGCGGCGTGGAGCACGTGATCCGGCGCTCGGGGCGCTGGCTGGTCATCTACCTGATGGTGATCCTGGTGGTGGGCTTGCTGTTCGTGCGCCTGCCGAAAGCCTTCCTGCCCGAAGAGGACCAGGGCACCATGTTCGTGCTGGTGCAGGCGCCCGTGGGCTCCACGCAGGAGCGGACCGCCAAGGTGCTGCTGGATGTGCAGGAGTACCTGCTCAACAACGAGAAGGATTCCGTGGAAGCCGCGCTGACGGTTAACGGCTTCAGCTTTGCCGGCCGCGGCCAGAACTCGGGCCTGGTGTTCGTGCGGCTCAAGGACTTCTCCAAGCGGGAGTCCGCGAACCTGAAAGCGCCCGCGCTGGTCGGGCGGATTTTCGGGCACTTTGCGAGATACAAGGACGCCAACGTGTTCCCGTTGAACCCCCCGTCCATTCCGGAACTCGGCACGGCCGCGGGCTTCGACTTCGAGCTGCAGGACCGTGCCGGCGTGGGCCACGGGAAGCTGATGCAGGCGCGCAACATGCTGCTCGGCATGGCGGCCAAAGACGCGCTGCTGGCACAGGTGCGCCCGAACGGCCTGAACGACACACCACAGTTCAAGGTCGACATCGACCGCGAAAAAGCCAATGCGCTGGGGGTCAGCGCCGCCGACATCGACCAGACCTTCTCGACCGCCTGGGCGTCGCTTTACGTGAACAACTTCCTCGATACCGACAACCGGATCAAGAAGGTCTACGTGCAGGGCGAACCGAGGTTCCGCATGAACCCGGAGGACCTGAACGCCTGGTACGTGCGCAATGCGGCTGGCACGATGGTGCCGTTCGGCGCCTTCGGCTCGGGGGCTTGGATCTTCGGGTCCCCCAAACTCGAGCGCTTCAACGGCATTCCGGCGGTCGAGATCCAGGGCGCGGCGGCGGCCGGCAAATCGACCGGCCAGGCGATGAACGCCATGGAAGCCATCGCCCAGAAGCTGCCCGACGGCATCGGCTACGAATGGACCGGCTTGTCGTACCAGGAGCGCCAGTCCGGCTCGCAGGCGCCACTGCTCTACGGCATCTCGATCCTCGTCGTGTTCCTGTGCCTGGCCGCGCTGTATGAGAGCTGGTCGATCCCGTTCTCGGTGATCATGGTGGTGCCGCTGGGCATCCTGGGCGCGCTGCTGGCCGCCACCCTGCGCGGGCTGGAGAACGACGTTTTCTTCCAGGTCGGCCTGCTGACCACGGTGGGGCTGTCGGCAAAGAACGCCATCCTGATCGTGGAGTTCGCCCGCGACCTGCGCGACCAGGGCATGAGCACCGTCGACGCGGCGGTGGAGGCGGCACGCCTGCGCTTGCGCCCGATCCTGATGACCTCGATGGCCTTCATCCTTGGCGTGCTGCCGCTGGCGCTCAGCAATGGCGCCGGCTCCGGCAGCCAGCATGCGATCGGCACCGGCGTGATCGGCGGGATGCTGACCGCCACCTTCCTAGCGATCTTCATGATCCCTATGTTCTTCGTCGTGATCGGCAAGTTCAGCAAGACCAAGCACAAGCCCGGGTCGCCACCTGCGCCCGTCCCGTCCGGCCACGCGGGCAGTGGCAATGACGATGGCAGCGGCGGCAGCAATGGCAGCAATGGCAGCGCCGGCACGCCTGGCCAAGGACATTGAGATGCCCAGACTCGCACTGATCGCCACCACCGCCGTCATGGCCGCCGGCTGCACGCTCCAGCCGCGCTATGAGCGCCCCGCCGCCCCCGTTGCCCCCAACTTCCCGGCCGGCGGCGTCTACGACACCCAGCCGGACGCCGCCAGCGCCACCGCCAATACGCCGGCCCCGGAGATCGGCTGGCGGGACTTCTTTGCCGATGCGCGCCTGCGGCGCCTGCTGGCGCTTGCGCTCAAGAACAACCGCGACCTGCGCGTGTCGGTTCTGAACATGGAGGCGGCCCGCGCGCAGTACCAGATCAGCCGCGCCGGCCTGTTCCCGGCCGTCAACGCGGTGGCCTCGCAGAGCCGCTCGCGCACACCAAAGAACCTGTCGTTCCTTGGCAAGACCATCTCCGGCGACTATTCAGTCGGCCTCAGCGCGTCGTGGGAAATCGACTTCTTTGGCCGCATCCGCAGCCTGAAAGACCAGGCCCTCGCGCAGTTCCTGTCGCTGGCGGAAACCCGCAGGGCGGCGGAGCTGGCCTTGCTGTCGTCGGTGGCGAACCAGTACCTCACCATGCTCAGCTACGACGACGCGCTGGCCGTTACGCGCGGCACGCTGGTGACGGCCGAGGAGTCGTTGCGCATCACCAGCCTGCAGTTTGACGTCGGCACGGGCTCGGAGCTGGCCCTGCGCCAGGCCGAAGGCGTGGTCGAGCAGGCGCGCGCCAACCTGGAAACGGAAAGTCGGTTACGCGCGCAGTCCGAGAATGCGCTGGTGCTGCTGGTGGGCGAGCCACTGCCGGATAACCTGCCGCCTGGCCTGCCGCTCAACAGCCAGGCCTTGCTGGCCGACATCCCGGCGGGCCTGCCGTCCGACCTGCTGACCCGGCGCCCGGACATCGCCGCCGCAGAGCAATCGCTGCGGGCAGCCAACGCCAACATCGGCGCGGCGCGCGCGGCGTTTTTCCCGCGGGTGACGCTCACCGGCAGCGCGGGCACGCTGTCGCCCACGCTGGGCGGCTTGTTCAAGCCGGGCTCAGGTGCCTGGTCGTTCGCGCCGCAGATCACCCTGCCGATCTTCCAGGGCGGCCAGAACATTGCCGCGCTGGACCTGGCGCAGGTGCAGAAACGCATTGAGATCTCCACCTACGAGAAGGCCATCCAGACTGCCTTTCGGGAGGTGTCCGATGGCCTGGCGGCGCGCGGCACCTATGACAACCAGATCAAGGCGCTTGAGCGCTTCACCGGCTCGCAAGAGCGGCGGCTGGTGCTGTCGGACCTGCGCTTTCGCAACGGGGTGGACAGCTACCTGAGCGTGCTGACCGCGCAGAACGACCTCTACAACGCGCAATTGCTGCTGATCAACGCCCGGCTGCAACGGCTGAGCAACCTGGTCGATCTCTACCAGTTCCTCGGCGGCGGCTGGATCGAGCGCGCCGGCGACACGCCCCGCCCCTCGGACGCGCCGGTCGACTACAGCGCGAACGCACCGGGCCCGGCGGGCGCGCCGTAGCGCGCCGCCGCTGCGGGTCCGCTGCGGGCCCGTCCGTTAGGCCAGCCGCTGGCAGCTATACGCCTCGGTCCGGTAGGGAAACGCCACGCTGGCCTTGCCGGCCAGCGCCGGGCTGCCGTCGATCACAGCCAGCAGCCGGGCGCGCACCGTATCCTGCTCCACGGCCGGCAGCGAGGCAATGAAGCTGACCGACATCACCCGGTCCACGATCACCTGCTGCGCGGGGCCAACGTGCTCGTAAGGCAGGCTGGCCAGCCCCAGCTCGCCGAAGCCGCTGKCCGGGAACACCTTCTTCCAGTCGCCCTTGTAGAAGCGCGGCGCGTCGCCCTCGAACGGAGTCATGATGGCGGTCAGCTGCGCCACCCAGTCGACCGATTCATCGCGCACGTTCCACACCAGGCCGAGCTTGCCGCCCGGGCGCAGCACACGGGCGATCTCGGCCATGGCCGCGGCGTTGGCAAACCAGTGGAACGCCTGCGCGCAGACCACCGCGTCGACGCTGGCGCCGGGCAGCGGGATGGCCTCGGCCGTGCCCGCCAGCGCCTGCACGGCGGGCACGGCGGCGCTTAGCTGGGCGCGCATGGCCGCCACGGGTTCCACCGCGATCACGCTGGCGCCGGTGGCCAGCAGCAGGCGGCTGAACTTGCCGGTGCCGGCGCCCAGGTCCAGCACCGTCTTGCCGGGCTGCAGGCCGAGCTCCGTCGTCAGCCAGGCGCCCAGCGCGCTCGGATAGTCGGGGCGCCCGCGGGCGTAGGTATCGGCCTGGCTGGAAAAGCCCTGGGCGGCGGCGTGGTGGATGTCGGTCATGGCTGCGCGTCTCTCGTCTCTCTCGTGCGTTGGACAAGCACTCCGGAGCCAGCCCGTTGCCGCAGCGGCCCTGGAAGTGGAGGAAGTGGAGGAAGTGGAGGAAGTGGAACTAGAACGAAGGCACCGGGTTCTCGCCCTGGCTGACCAGGTACTTGCCGTCCTGGAAGCGATAGCGCACCACCGCATCCAGCGATTTGCGCCGCGGCTTGGCCGCGCCTCCCGGTACTTTGACCTCCTGGCCCTGGAACGTCACGGTCAGGTCACCCGGCGTGTCCGCGCCAAGGGCAAATGCCGGTTTGCCCTCTACCGAATAGCAGACCTGCTCGCCGGCGTCCTGGCTATCCGTGCCGCGTTCCGCGAGCACGTCGGACTTGCCTGACAGCGCCTCGTCGCATGGCTCATGCGCGCCGGAATTCTCCGCGCTCATGGCCACGCCGCCCAGCAGGGTGGAGATCTGCCCCGGCGCCAGGCGATAGAACGACGCCCAGCTGCCGCAATAGCCTTGCCAGCAACTGCCCCAGGTCAGGATGAGCGCAAAGTCCGTGGCCGATATCTTTGCGACCGACGACTCGCCGAGCGAGCCTTGCCCGCCTGAGAAGTCGTAGCCGTCGACACGCCGGCTGAGCCGCCAGCCGCCATGGCTTTCGCCACTGGCCGTGGCATCGCGCGTAAAGAAGTACGCGCCCAGCCAGGCACCCGCCGCGTGGCTATTGTTGCGCGTGCCGCCTTCCTCCACCACCATGCCCTCGGTCAGCATCACCGCATGGGTGTCGTCCAGCCGGATCACCTGGATCGGCTTGATATCGATGGTGCCCTCCACCAGCGGCGCCTCGCCCGTGCCCTTGTAGTCCGGGTCCGGCAACGCGGCACGCACCACGCGGCCTTTGTCGTCGTCGCGCCAGGCGGGAAAGGCCAGCAGGATCAACGCCTCGCGCTTGAGGGTGTCGGCCTGCGCCACGGCGGCGRAGGCCGGCGCGGCCTGCGCGGACGAAGCGCCAGCCGCCGCGGGCGGGGTCTCATGCCGCGAGCAGGCAGACAAGCCGAGGCAAAGCGCCAGGGCCGGCGCCAGCATCCGCCTGGCAATACGTCGGGAATCCGCGGAAGAGGCACGAAGCGAGCAAAAGGTCATGTTGACGGCGGGCGCAAGGGCCGCAGCTGCACGGCCAGGAATAGGGAGGCAAAGCGAGAATCACGAACCGCAGGCACCGCGGGAACCGTGGGAACCATGGGAAATGGCCACGCGGATGCCGCGCACCGCACTATCCGCGAGCCGGCCCGCGCCGTCAAGGCGGGCCGGCTGCAATCCGCGCCCTCAAGCCGGGGCGCCGGGTGTAGAGGCGGAGCCCATGGAGGCCTCCAGCGCGGGCAGGTTGCCCTCGCCGAAGCCATGGTAGTTGTCGCGCTGGACGATTTCGAAGAAGAATTCGCCGGCCTCGCGGCGGGCAAAGGCTTGCAGGAAGGTCTCGCGCGTGCCGTCGGCGCGCAACGCGCCGTCCACCAGGATGCCGTAGCGCCGCAAGGCCGCCAGATCCAGCCCGTGGCCCGGCACGCGCGTGTCGACAGTGTCGTAGTAGGCCGCGGGCGGCTCGACAAAGCGCACGCCATTGCGCGCCAGGGCGGCGGCGCTGGCCACCAGGTCGTCGGTCGCCAGCGCAATGTGCTGGATGCCTTCGCCGTGATGCCCCGACAGGTAGTGCTCCATCTGGTCGTGGCGCTGCGTGCCTTTCTCGTAGATCGGGATGCGGATCAGGCCGCAGGGTGAGAGCAGCACGCGGGAATCGCTCGCGACATGCCACCCGGCATTGACCTCATGGATCTCGCGAAAGCCCAGCACCTTGCGATAGAAATCGAGCCACTCTTCCAGGTGCCCGGGGTCGACCGCCTGCGTCACGTGATCGACGCGGGCCAGGCCGGCGTCAGCGGTAGTGGCGGAAGTAGTGGCAGTGGCAGTGGCAGTGGCAGTGGCAGTGGCAGTAGCCGTGGCGGCATGCGCCAGCGCGCGGAAATCCACGTCGTAGATGGAGATGTCGCCCACGTCGCCGGGCCGCCCCTCCTTGCCGCGCCAGCGGTCGATAAAGTAGATGATGGAGCGGCCGATGCCCTGGATAGCCGGGATATTCAGCTCCATCGGCCCGACCGTGCCGGCCTCGAACGGCCATGCACCGGCATCGACCGCGCGCGCGAATGCCGTGGCGGCATCGTTCACGCGGATGCCGACCGCGCAGATCGAGAGGCCATATTCGGAGGCATAGCGGGTGGCGAAGGAATCCGGCTCCGCGTCAACGATGAAATTCATCTCACCCTGGCGGAACAGCTTCACGTTCTTGTGCCGGTGCTGGGCAATGGCATGAAAGCCGAAACGCTCGAAGGTACGCCCAAGCGCCGCGGGATCGGGGGACGCAAATTCGACGAACTCATAACCCATGATGCCCAGCGGATTCTCCCAAGGCTGGAAATCGTCGGCGCGCGGCGAAAAAACGTCTGCCGGTCGGCTCATGTCTGCTCCTTTTTATGTGGTCCGTGGTGGCTGCGGGTGTTAGCCATCATAGCAAGGGCCATGGCTTCGCTCTAGCCCRGGCGCCGTGCCCCGCCGTGGCGCCGTGCCGGGTTCGGCTAGCGGCAGCCGAAGCGTAGCGGGCGCCCCGCGCGCCAACAATGGGAGCGCCCCCGCCTGTCGCGCTATGCGTGCGCCGGCGTGCGATGAACGCACAAATAAAGGGTAAACCCTTAATTTCGATGCCATCCCCGCAATATGGTCTCATCCACCGGGGGCAAACCCGAATTTCGCCCCATAAGCGCGCACATACGTCCGTCTATCGCGCATAGTGCGCATTACACCTCTTGGTTCGCCTCATTTCACCCCTTAAGCTTGTGCTACCCACCTCGCTTCCGCCTTGCGGAACAAACTGCAACAGGCAACTGGCAACTGGCAACTGGCAACACGGACACCACCATGATCGACGGCAAGACCACCCTCATCGCGCACATCGGCTACCCCACCGAGTCCTTCAAGGCKCCGATGATCTACAACCCCTGGTTCGCGCAGCGCGGCATCAATGCCGTCGTGGTGCCCATGGGCCTGAAAGCCGAGCACTTCGCCGATGGCTTGCGCACGCTATTCCGGCTGACCAACCTGCGCGGCGCGCTCATCACCATGCCGCACAAGGTGTCCACCATGGAACTGGTGGACGCGCTCACCCCGACGGCCCGCATCGCGGGCGCCTGCAACGCAGTACTGCTGCGCGACGACGGCACCTTGCTCGGCGATCAGTTCGATGGCGCAGGCTTCGTGCGCGGCATCCAGCGCAAAGGCTGCCAGCTGCAGGGGGCCAGCGTGCTGGTGTCCGGCTGCGGCGGCGTGGGTTCGGCCATTGCCGCGTCGCTGGCCGGCGCCGGCGTGGCGCGGTTAGGCCTGTTCGATGCGCGCGACGCCTCGGCGCAGGCACTGGCCGCGCGGCTGCAGGCGCACTACCCGCAATTGCAGCTCGGCACGGGCTCGAACGATCCTGCCGGCTACCAGCTGGTGGTCAACGCCACGCCGCTGGGCATGAACGAGGCCGATCCCCTGCCCTTCGACGTCAGCCGCATCGACCCGCAAGCCTGGGTGGGCGAGGTCGTGATGAAGACGGAGTACACGCCTTTGCTGCGCGCGGCGCTGGAGCGCGGCTGCCAGGTCCAGGTGGGCACCGACATGTTGTTCGAGATGATTCCCGCCTATCTTGAATTCTTTGGTTTTGGCACGGCCACGCCCGAGGAGCTGCGCGCCGTCGCCAGGATCGCCTATTGAGTGTTTGCCATCCGAATGTTTGCCATTCGCGCGGTTTTCACTGGAAATTCAACGGCTTAACTGCTTAAAGTCAAAAGCAGTTTCACCACCCCTGCGGGGCGGCGACCTACTTTTTTGTCTTGCCAAAAAAGTAGGCAAAAAAGGCGCGCCGGATGGGGCGACTACCCCCTCGGGATTCGGCGAAAAGAGCGGCCGGAACCCAAACTCGCATCGCCTTAAGGCGATACTCAGACATGGGTCCCTCTTTTCCGCCCCATACGGCCTAGGTAAACCTTGACGGCTCGCTTCGCATCGCGTTGGGGTGTGGCCCGCCCTTTGGGCGCTTCACACGGCTACCACAATGGGCTGATCAGTTGAACGGTTGATCTTGCCGCTGGTTGGCTCCCCTCTCCCGCTTGCGGGAGAGCAACCGGGGGAGAGGGAGCAGACAGCCGTCGTCAAAGCGTATGGCTTTGGCCTGTTCGGCGGCTTCGGCTCGCGCATTGGATTTGTCAGGCCGGCGTGCCCGCCAGTTTCGCTGCGATGAACTGCAGCGCCAGCCCGTACCCCTGGGTGCCGAACCCCGCCATCACCGCCTCCGCGATATCCGACAGGTAGGAGTGGTGGCGGAACGCCTCGCGCTTGTGGACGTTCGAGATATGTACCTCGACGAAGGGGATCGCGACGCCGGCAAACGCGTCGCGGATCGCCACGCTGGTGTGGGTGAAGGCGCCTGGATTGATCAGGATAAAGCTGACACCCTCGGTGCGCGCCGCGTGGATGCGATCGACGATGGCGCCCTCATGGTTGCTCTGGAAGCAGGCCAAGGATAAACCCAGCTGGCCGGCCTGCTGGCGCAGGCTGGCCTCGACATCGGCTAGCGTGGTCGAGCCGTAGATCTGCGGCTCGCGCGTGCCCAGCAGGTTCAGGTTGGGCCCGTTCAGGACGAGTACGGATTTCATGGTGTTTCCTCTGGTTTCCTCTGATGGGTCTGGTTGATTGCCGCCAGCTTGAAGACGCCCGGCTCAGGCGTCCACCGTCTCGACAATGCGCCCGCTGCGCGCAGCTTCGGCGATGGCTTCGGTCACGCGCAGATTCTGCAGCCCGTCATGCACAGTGACAAGCGGCACGGCAGCGCCGCGGATCACGTCGCAGAAATGCGCAAGCTGGCGCGCGAGCGGATCCTCGCGCATGAGCTCGACCACGCTGGCCTGGAAGGGCTTGAACCACGAGCGGTCCTGGTCTTGCGCATAGATCTTGAGCCGCATGGTCGGCACCGCGAGCGAGCCGCGCGTGCCGGCGACCACATAGCAATCCTCGTCCGGATAGCTGGCATAGTCCGCATTCTCCCGCGAAGTCTGCTCCCAACTGCGCGCCGAAGCCGCGCTATCGGACAGCATGAACGTGCCGAGCGCGCCGTTGGCAAAGCGCAGGTTGATCGCCACCGTGTCCTCGACCGGAAATTGCCGCGCGGCGTTCGACGCCATCGCCTGCACCGCCACGATCTCGCCGCACAAGGCCCGCAGGTTGCCGATCTCGTGAATCATGTTGATCAGGATCGGCCCGCCGCCAGGCTGGCGGCGCCACGGCGCCGCCGCGAAGTAGTCATCGGGCTTGCAGAACATCGCCGAGCCAACCACCGCCACGGGCGTGCCCAGCACGCCTTCCTGCACGATCTCGCGTGCACGGGCCAGCAGCGGGCTGTGCGCGCGGTGATGGCCGACCAGCAGCTTTGCATTGGCCGCCTCGGCTGCCCGGCACAGGCGCATGCCCTCCTCCAGGCTGTGCGCCACGGGCTTTTCAATCAGCGCCGGAACGCCCGCACGCAAGCAGGCCAGCGCCTCTGCCACATGCAGCTTGTTTGGCGTGGCGAGGATCACGCCATCGAGCCGCTGCGCTGCAAGGAGTGCATCTAGCGAAGCGTACAAGGGCACGCCTGTGGCGCGCGCCACCTCGGCCGCGGCCGCTGCGGGGTCGGCAATGCCGGCCAGCTCGCAGGCCGGGCTGGCCTGCACCAGTTCCATATGGCGGCGGCCAATCAGGCCGGCGCCGGCAATTCCGATTCTGAGCTTTGTCATTTGCTGTGCTGGTGAGGGATGAGCGTGGGGTGAGCCCCGCATCCGGCCGCCTGGACAGGCGCCATCGGCACAGCGTACTGTTATGCGTCGATATGATAATCAGGCGTCATGGAAACTCACAATGTCCCATCAGCGAACAATGATCCCTTCCTCCGGGATCTACGCCTGTTCTGCACCGTGGCCCGGCGCGCCAGCTTTATCGCCGGCGCCAACGAGATGGGCCTGTCCGCCGCGCATGTGAGCAAGCGCATCGCCACCCTCGAGGCCATGCTCGGCGTCAAATTGTTCCACCGCACCACGCGCCGTGTCAGCGTGACCGCCGACGGTGAAGCGGCCTTCCTGTGGGCGCAGAAGATCCTGGACGACGTCGAGAGCATGCTGGAAGCGGTTGGCGGCGCAAGCGCAGAGCCACGGGGCCTGCTACGCATCAGCACCAGCTTGCGGCTCGGGCGCGACCACCTCTGCCCGGCGCTGTCCCTGCTGCGCCAGCGCCATCCCGCGCTCGAAGTCTGGCTGGAACTGCTGGACCGCCGCGTCGACCTGATCGCCGAGAACTTCGACCTCGACATCCGCGTGGGCGAAGTCCAGGAACCTCATCTGATTGCCCACAAGATCGCCTCGGGCAGCCGCATCCTGTGCGCCGCGCCCTCGTACCTGGCCCGGCACGGCCAGCCGCGGACCCTGGCGGAACTGGCGCAGCACGACTGCCTGCCCTTTCGGGACCGCGACCAGCGCTTCGGGGTATGGCGCATGACCGGGCCCAGCGGCATGGAAACCGTCAAGATCACCGGGCCCATGGYCTCYAACCACAGCGATATCGTGCGCCAGTGRGCACACGAAGGCTACGGCATCATCATGGCTTCGATATGGGACGTGGCCAACAGCATCCGCAGCGGCGCACTGGTGCGCGTGCTGCCCGCGTACCACCAGCCGGCCGACGTATGGGCGGTGACCACGGCACGCGCTTCAGGCTCCGCCAAGATGCGGGCTTGCATCGATTTCCTCAAAGCGCAGCTGACGCAAGGACCACACGCGCTGGCAACCACCCTGGGGGCCGAAGCAGAGTAGCGTGCCGCACGTTGGAAAGGGCGTGATCTGACACCAACGGGCGCCATATGCTACAAAAATCACTTTTCGGATGAGCAGACAACCCCAGCGAGGCTGCCACGCTCCTGAGACGGACGTGGGATCCGACCTCTCTTTGCAACGGCTTGGGGGGCCACCCCGCTGGTAGAAACCCGGCTTTTGGGCGCATATCGCGCAGTCTGCGCGAATAGCGCGCAAATTGTGAGAATTCGCCTTGTCCATGATCAAGGGATCGCTTAATTTCCAGCCAACAATGATTGGAGACGAAATTGGCTACTACCCTCAATGACCGTGACCTGCACGGCAAGCGCCAAACCAAGAAAGCAACCGCGAGCGGCTGGATCGGCTCGGCACTCGAGTACTACGATTTCTTCATCTATGCGACCGCGGCGTCGCTGATCTTCCCCCAGATTTTCTTCCCCTCGGGCAACCCCAAGGTCGCCATCGTTGCTTCGCTGGCAACCTACGGTGTCGGCTATATCGCCCGGCCCATCGGCGCCCTCTTCCTGGGCCACTGGGGCGACACCCACGGGCGCAAGAACGTGCTGGTGCTGTGCATGTTCCTGATGGGCTTCTCGACCGTGGCAGTCGGCCTGCTGCCGACCTACAGCCAGGTTGGCATGCTCGCCCCGGTGCTCCTGGTCATCCTTCGCCTGATCCAGGGCTTCGCGGTCGCCGGTGAAATCTCCGGCGCCAGCTCGATGATCCTGGAGCACGCGCCGTTCGGGCGCCGCGGCTACTACGCCAGCTTCACGCTCCAGGGCGTGCAGGCCGGCCAGATCCTGGCCGCCGCAGTCTTCCTGCCGCTTGCCTACTACATGCCCTCGGACGCGTTCAATGCCTGGGGCTGGCGCATTCCCTTCCTGCTGAGCGCCGTCGTGCTGGTGGCGGGCTTCATCATCCGCCGTGAAGTCTCCGAGACGCCGGCGTTTGCCAAGGAAGCCAAGGCTGGCGAAGTGGTGCGTTCGCCCATCATTGAAGCCTTCAAGTTCAGCTGGCGCGACATGATCCGCGTGGTGTGCATGGCCCTGATGAACGTGATCCCGGTGGTGGCCACGATCTTCGGCGCGGCCTATGCGGTGCAGCCGGCGTACGGCATCGGCTTCGACAAGAGCCTTTACCTGTGGATTCCGGTGGCAGGCAATATTCTCGCGGTGCTGGTCATTCCGATTGTCGGCAACCTGTCCGACAAGATCGGCCGCAAGCCGCCGATCGTCATTGGCGCGCTTAGCTCCGGGTTGCTTTCCTTTCTCTATCTCTATGCCATCAGCATCCATAACGTGCCGCTTGCCATCGTGGCATCGCTGCTGATGTGGGGCATCGTCTACCAGGGCTACAACGCGATTTTCCCGAGCTTCTTCCCCGAGTTGTTCCCGACACGCTCGCGCGTGTCGGCCATGGCCATCGCGCAGAATATCGGCACCGCCGTCACCGCCTTGCTTCCCGCGCTGTTCGCCACCGTAGCGCCTCCGGGATCGGCCAATATCCCGATGACGATCGGCGCGATTACCCTCGCCGTGACGATCGTTGCGGCCCTGGCGGCCCTGAGTGCCCGGGAAACCCACCGCATCCCCATGAGCGAGCTCGGCGAGCCCAACGCCGCTCCCATGGACAAGCAGGACTACGACCGGCTGCGCGCCGAGGCCATGGGCGAGACGAAGGTGGCCCGGGCAGCCGCCTGAGGGCACCACGGCCCTGCTTGAGAGCAAAGCGCGCCGGTCCGCCCCGGACCAGCGCGCTCTGAAGCCAGGCCCTACCTCCGCCGCCGTCACCGAGTTGCACTTGTTGGCGATATCGGCGATATCGCCGATATCACGGCCCTGTCACGCTCCTTTCACCTGATGCCGGTGCGATCGCAGGCACCCAAGGGGACCCGTTTTTCCGAAAGCGCTGAAACACAAACGCGCCATCGAATGAAATTTAATTAAATCGAATTACCAAGCCCACGTTTTAAAGAAATCAATATCAATATTGATATCCACATGAAAAATATCTGGAGGAGTATCGACATGAACAAGAAAGCCGCCGCCCTGCTCGTTCTGGGGAGCGCCGCCCTGCCCGCATTCGCGCAGCAATCCGGCGTCACCCTGTATGGTCTCGTCGACACCACTATCCGCTACTCCACCCACGCGAACGCCGCCGGCAACAGCAAGTGGGAAATGACCGATGGCGAACTCACCGGCAGCCGCTGGGGCCTGCGCGGCACCGAAGATCTCGGCAACAACCTGAAGGCCTTCTACATCCTCGAATCAGGTTTCAGCCCGGATACCGGCAGCAGCCAGCAAGGCGGCCGCCTGTTCGGGCGCACCGCGGTGATCGGCCTGGACGGCGATTTCGGCAAGCTTGCGCTGGGCCGGCAATATACGCTCGCCCACGAAATCCTGTCCTCCTACGAGGCCATGGCATTCGCCAACAACTCCATCGTCGGCTACCAGGGCGGCAACTACACCGGCTTGCGCTACGACAACACCATCAAGTACATCAAGTCCTTCGGCGGTTTGCAGGCCGCGGCGGCCTATACCTTCGGCGAGGTGCCGGGCAGCATCAAGGCCAGCAACGCGACGGCAGGCTCGCTGGTCTACAGCAGCGGCCCCATCGAAGTGGGCGCCGTCTACCAGGTCACGCACGATGTCTCCTCCGCCTTCTTCGGCGCCGTGCCGGCCGCGCAGGCCAGCAAGCAAACCGTGTGGGGCCTGGGGGGTACGTGGAAGGCTTCGCGCGCGCAGTATTACCTGGGCTATACCAACAACCGCCTGGATGTGGCCGACTATCGCAACAACGTAGGCTATATCGGCACGCGCGTGAATATCACCGAGGCCTTCAGCTTTATCGGCACGTTCCAGTACGACTGGCTCAAGCATGCCGGCGCGAGCGGCAAGCGCATGACCACCGCGGGCATGCTGGACTACAACTTCAGCAAGCGCACCGACGTCTACGTGGCAGTGGATTACACCCACCTGAGCGGCGCCTGGATCCCGCTGAACAGCTCGCCGAACTTCAACAACAGCGGCAACATGTTCGGCAACACGACCCGGCTGGGCTTCATGGCCGGCCTGCGCCATAAATTCTGAGGCGCGTAGCCGGACACAAGCTGACAAACATAAACCAACAAGAATACCGACAAGACTCGCATGCTCGATATCCTGGCGATCATCGCGCCGATCTACATCCTCATCCTGATCGGATTCACGACGACCCGCGCCGGGCTGTTTGCCAAGGCCGACATGCGCGTGTTCGGGAAGTTCGTGATCAACCTGGCATTGCCGGCGCTGCTATTCCGCGCGCTGTCGCAACGCCAGGTTGGCGAGATTCTCAATGTCAGCTACCTGCTCGCCTATAGCATCGGATCGTGGGCGGTGATCGGCCTGGGCTATGCCTGGTGCCGGCGCGTCAGCCGGCTGAATCCGGCCACCAGCGCGTTCTATGCGATGGGCATGTCATGTTCGAACAGTGGGTTCATCGGCTACCCCATCCTCCTGCTGACGCTGGCGCCGGTGGCGGGCGTTTCGCTCGCGCTCAACATGATGGTGGAAAACCTGCTGGTGATTCCCATCCTGCTCTTCATGGCGGAGCGCAAGCCGGGTGGCGCCGGCCGGTGGCAAGCGTTGGGCAAAGCGCTGGCCCGGCTGATCCGCAATCCGCTGATCCTTGGCTTGCTCGCGGGGCTGGCCGTGTCGGTGCTTGGCCTGACATTGCCCGCGCCGGTCACGCGTACCGTCGATACGCTGGCAACCGCCTGCAGCGCGCTCTCGCTGTTTGTCATCGGCGGAACGCTGGTCGGACTACCCATGGGCGGGCTCGGCTCGCGGATCGCGCCGATTGTCGTGGGCAAGCTGGCGCTGCATCCGTTGTGCGTTTTCCTGGCGGCCACGATGCTGCCGATGCTCGGGTTGCCCGAGATCGACCGCTCGCTTAGCGCAGCGGCCGTGCTGATGGCGGCGATGCCGATGATGGGTATCTACGCTACCCTGGGCCAGGCCTACGGGCAGGAGGATTTCAGCGCTGTGACCTTGCTGATCACAACCATCGCTTCCTTCTTCACGCTGAGCGCGTTGCTCTTTTTGCTTGGCGCATTTCACGCGCTCCCCTGACAGGCTTGCCGGGCGCGGCGCGTCTCACAACACCCGCATGATCGAGATCGCCGTATCCTGCAGCACCCGCAGCACCCGCTCCAGCGCCTGCTCCGCGCTCTCGTCCCCGATCTGCATATTCACGCTGAGCGCTGCGATCACCTTCCCATGGCGATCCCGCAGCGGCACCGCCACCCCCCGCACGCCGATCTGCAACTGCTGCTCGACCAAGGCATAACCTTGAGCGCCGGCACGGCGGATTTCCGCCATCAAGCGATCCTGCTGCATGATCGTGTACGGCGTGTAGGGCGTCAGCACGCAGCCTTCCAGCCAGGCCTTGACCTTATCCTCCGGCTCGGACGCCAGCATCATCACGCCGGACGACGCCAGCGGCGCGGGCACGCGCGCGCCTAGCACGAAGCCTGTGTTCATCACCCGGCTGGTGCCGGTGCGGCAGATAAACACCAGTTCCCAGTCGTCCAGTACGCTCAGGTAAGCCGGCTCGCCAACGGCGGCGGTGATCTGCTGCAGGAAGGGCTGCACGGTGCGCGGCAGGCGCGCGGAGTCGAAGTACGACCACCCGACCTTGAGCACGCGCGGGGTGAGGCTGAACAAGGTGCCATCGCTGGTGGTGTAGCCCAGATGCTCCAGGGTCAGCAGGTAGCGTCGCGCGGCGGTGCGCGTGAGGCCGGTGAGCTGGGCCGCCTGCGTGGGTGTCAGGCGCGGGTGGTCGTTGTCGAATGCCTCCAGGATGGCCAGGCCCTTCTCCAGCCCGGCAATCCAGTCCCGACGGCTCAATGGTTCTTTATCCATAGCGGAAACCCTAATTCCGAGCGCCAGTCGCTCGCATACGCGCGATTGTCGCACGTCTACGCGCGAATTGCGCTTGTTGCCTCCTACGATCAGTCTTAATCTTGCCTTACACGAAGCACGCAGGATCTGACATGGACACCACAATCTGGCGCCACCCGAAATCGATCGCCACCGTATCGCTCTCCGGCACGCTCCCTGAAAAACTCGAGGCCGCCGCCGCGGCCGGCTTCGATGGGGTCGAGATCTTCGAGAACGACCTGCTGAACTTCGACGGCTCGCCAGCCGACGTGCGCCGCATCGCGGCCGACCTCGGCCTGGCCATCATGCTGTACCAGCCCTTCCGCGATTTCGAGGCCATGCCGGATGCGATCCGCGAGCGCAACATGGCGCGAGCCGAGCGCAAGTTCGACGTGATGGAAGAGCTCGGTGCGCGCATGGTGCTGGTCTGCAGCAATGTGCAGGAGATCGCCATCGACGATCCTGCGCGCGCGGCGGCCGACCTGCGCGCCATGGCCAAAGCCGCGGCCAAACGCGGGCTGTCGGTAGGCTACGAGGCGCTGGCCTGGGGCCGCCACACGCGGCGCTGGCGCCAGGCGTGGGAAATCGTGCGGCAGGCTGACCACCCCGCGCTGGGCCTGGTGCTGGATAGCTTTCACACGCTCGCGCTTGGCGACACGCTCGAAGGCATCGGCGAGGTGCCAGCGCAAAAGCTCTTCTTCGTGCAACTGGCCGACGCGCCGCGGATGAGCATGGACGTGCTGTCGTGGAGCCGGCATTACCGCAATTTCCCCGGGCAGGGCGATCTGCCCGTCACCKAATTTGCGCGCGCGGCAATGGGCGCGGGCTATCGCGGGCCGCTCTCGCTGGAGATCTTCAACGACGAATTCCGCGCGGCACCCGCGCGCCTGACCGCGCTCGATGGGCTGCGCTCGCTGATCTGGCTCGAGTCCGAGGCGGGCGGCCCGCCCCTGCCGGCGCCACCGCGTTTCGGCGGCGTGGACTTCCTGGAGTTCGCGGTGGACTACGTGACCGGGCGCGAGCTGGGCGCGCGCCTGCGCTCGCTGGGCTTTAGCCACGCGGGCCGCCACCGCTCCAAGGCGGTGGAGCTGTACCGGCAGGGCGGCGTCAACATCATTCTCAATGCCGAGCAGGACAGCGCCGCGGCCGAGCATTTCCAGCTGCACGGCCCCTCCGTGTGCGCACTCGGCCTGAAGGTGGATGATGCACAACGCGCCGTCACGCGTGCCCGGGCCCTGCTGTGCAAGGAGTGGCGCGAGCGCATCGGCCCGCACGAGCGCCGCATTCCGGCATTGCGCGCGCCCGACGGCATGCTGTTCTACCTGATCGACGAACAGGGCTCGGACCGCAGCATCTACGAAAGCGACTTCGTGCTGGAACCCGGCGGCGCCGACAGCGCGGGCGCGGGGCTGATGGCCATCGACCATATCGCCCAGGCCCTGCCGCCGCACAGGCTCGACAGCTTCGTGCTGTTCTACAAGACGGTGTTCGGCCTGCAGGCGCAGGCGCTGCACGAAATCACCGATCCGTATGGACTGGTCAAGAGCCGCGCCATGGTCAGCGCGGAGCAGAGCCTGCGGATTGCGCTCAATGTCTCGGAGAGCAGCCGCACCGCAACCGGCAGGTTCATCACCGCCTACGCGGGCTCGGGCATCCACCACATCGCATTCCGTACGCCGGATCTGTGCGCGACGCTGACGCAGGCCGTGCCCGCCGAGGCCGCCATGCTCCACGTGCCGGACAACTACTACGACGATGTCGGCGCCCGGCTCGGGCTGGACGATGCCGCGCTGGAACGCCTGAGGCAACACCAGCTGCTATACGACAGGGATGCCGGTGGCGAATTCCTGCATGCGTACACCGAGCCCTTCCACGACCGCTTCTTCTTCGAGCTGGTGCAGCGCGACGGCTACCTCGGCTTCGGCGCGGCCAACGCCTCGCTGCGCATGGCCGCGCAAGCCCTGGCCTGCCGCAGCCGCCAAGCCCCCGCGGCCTGAAGCCGGCAGCCTCATCCCTTATTGGAGCCTCACATTGGAGCCTCACATGCAAGATCCCTGCATCATCTCAGTCGCCATCACGGGCTCGGTGCCCCGCAAGAAAGACAATCCCGCCATCCCGATCTCGGTGGCCGAGCAGATCGAGAGCACGCACCAGAGCTTCGAGGCAGGCGCCACGCTGGTGCATCTGCACGTGCGCGACGATGCAGGGAATTCCAGCTCGGACCCGGCGCGCTTCGCCGAGCTGCAGGAAGGCATCCGCAAGCATTGCCCGGGCATGATCGTGCAGTTCTCCACCGGCGGGCGCGGGCGCGCCATGGAGCAACGCGGCGCCATGCTCGACCTGCGCCCGGACATGGCCTCGCTGGCCACGGGCTCGGTCAACTTCCCCACCACCGTCTACGAGAACCCGCCCGACTTCGTGCGCGCGCTGGCCAAGGCCATGCGCGATTACCACATCAAGCCCGAGATCGAGATCTTCGACCTGGCGATGCTCTACAACACGGCGGACCTGGTCAGGGAAGGCTTGCTGCTGGCGCCGGTGCACGTGCAATTTGTGTTCGGCATCAAGAATGCGCTGCCGGCGCGCAAGGACATCCTCGAATTCCAGGTGGCGCAACTGGGCAAGGTACTGCCCGGCGCGACCTGGACCGCGGCGGGCATCGGCCGGCACCAGCTGGAGGTCAATCACTGGACGCTCCAGCTCGGCGGCCACTGCCGCACCGGCCTGGAAGACAATGTGCGCTGGGACAAGGACACGCTGGCCGCCAGCAACGCGCAGCTGGTGGGCCGGGTGGCGGCGCTGTGCGCGCAGTACGGCCGCGCCGTGGCCACGCCGCAAGAGGCGCGCCAGCTGCTCGGCCTGGCATGAGCGTCTTACCCACCCGTTTTGATTGCCACGCATCTCGTGCTACCGTAGAGAAGACCGGATCCGGAGCCGAAAACGGCTCAACGCAAACTTGGATTTCGATAACCTTTTCTTCGTTGGCTTCATGGGCGCTGGCAAGACCACCATCTGCAGGACGGTGGCGCGCCGGCTCGGGCTGCCTTTTTTCGATTCCGACCACGAAATCGAGGCGCGTTGCGGCGTGCGGATACCCACGATCTTCGAGCTGGAAGGCGAGGAAGGCTTTCGCGAGCGCGAAAGCCGGGTGCTGGATGAACTCAGCCAGCGCAACGGCATCGTGATGGCCACCGGCGGCGGCGCCGTGCTGCGCCCGGAAAACCGCGAGATGCTGCGCTCGCGCGGCTGCGTGATCTACCTGTGCGCCTCGCCCGCCGAGCTGTGGCACCGCACGCGGCGCAACCGCAACCGCCCGCTGCTGCAGGTCGCCAACCCGCGCGCCACGCTGGAAGCGCTGTTCCAGGTACGCGACCCGCTGTATCGCGAGACCGCGCACCTGATCATGCCCCCGCACGGTGACAGCGTGGCGAATGCCGCCGACCGCGTGCTGGAGCGCCTGGGCTTGAGCGAGCGGGTTCTGCCGCCTCCGGTCGACCCCTGAAGCCCCTGAAACCGCCTCGCCCAGGAGTGGCGCAACCATCACATTTCCCATCACCGCCAGCCTCAGTGCTGCATGCCCCAGCGGCGCACGGTGACACGCTCCAGCGTCCTGAACACCAGGTTCTCCACCAGTAGGCCGATCAGGATCACCATGGCCAGGCCGGCGAAGACGCGGTCGGTGTACAGCTCATTGCGGTTCTGGAAGATGTACCAGCCTAGCCCGCCCTTGCCCGACGACGCGCCAAACACCAGCTCCGCCGCGATCAGCGTGCGCCAGGCAAAGGCCCAGCCGATCTTCAGGCCTGAGAGGATGGCCGGCAGCGCGGCGGGCACCAGGATCAGCAGCACATAGCGCAGCCCGCGCAGGCCGTAGTTGCGCCCGGCCATGCGCAAGGTGGCCGGTACCCCGCGAAAGCCCGCATAGGTATTGAGCGCCAGCGGCCACAGCACCGAATGGATCAGCACGAACACCAGGCTCTTGCTGCCAAGGCCGAACCACAGCAGCGCCAGCGGCAGCAGCGCGATGGCCGGCAGCGGGTTGAACATGGCAGTCAACGTGTCCAGCACGTCGCGCCCCAGTTCGGTGGACACCGCCAGCGTGGTCAGCACGAACGCCAGCACAATGCCACCGGCATAGCCTTGCAGCAGCACCGACAGCGAGATGCCGGCCTTGGCCAGCAGCTCGCCGCTGCCGACGCCCTCGGCGAAGGCCCGCGCGGTGGCGAGGAAACTCGGGAACAGCAAATCGTTATCCTGCACGCGGGCAATGATTTCCCACAGGCAGGCCAGCGCCACCAGGATCAGCGTCTTGCGCAGCCAGCCGTGCTGCCACAGGCGCTGTGGCCAGGGCAAGGCGCGCGCGACCGGCAGCGCGGTGAAGGGTTCCAGTACGCGCTCGTACTCCGCGCGGACCACCGTGGTGGCGGAAAGAGAGGTTGTGCTCGTGCTTGTGTTTGTGCTCGTCATGGTCGATCCTGGCGGGCGTTCAGCGCGCCTGCGCGGTGCGTGCAGGCGACGGCGCCGGGTGCGGCGCCTCGTCGAACAGCAGATGGTGGATGCGTTGCGCGGTAGCCTGGAACTCCGCCCCGCCCTGGCTGGCCAGGTCGAACTGGTGGCTGTTGAGCTCGGCGCGCACGCGCCCCGGATGCGGCGACAGCAGCAAGATACGGCTGCCCACCACCAGCGCCTCTTCGATCGAGTGCGTGACAAACAGCAGCGTGAAGGCGGCGTCGTGCCACAGCGTCAGCAACTCCTCCTGCATGCGCCGGCGCGTGAGCGCGTCCAGCGCGGCGAAGGGCTCGTCCATCAGCAGCACCTTGGGGCGCATCGCCAGCGCGCGGGCAATCGCCACGCGCTGCTTCATGCCGCCCGACAGGGTATGTGGATAGGCATCGGCAAAGTTGGCCAGCCCCACCTTGTCGAGGAAATGCAGCGCGCATTCGGACGCCTCGCGGCGCGACATGCCGCGCGACTGCATGAGCGGGAACATCACGTTCTGCCGCACCGTCTTCCAGGGCGGCAACTGGTCGAACTCCTGGAACACCACGATGCGGTCGGGGCCGGGCGCACTGACGGGCGCACCCTCGATCCGGATCTCGCCCTCGCACGGCGCAACGAAGCCCGCCACGGCCTTGAGCAAGGTCGACTTGCCGCAGCCCGACGGGCCGAGCAGCACAAAGCGATCGGCTGCATGGACATCGAAGCTCACCTGATGGGTGGCGCGCACCACGCGCTCGGGAGTGCGGTATTCCAGCGAGACGCCGTCGACCTGCAACAGCGGCGCGGGGGCGGCGCGCGCGGAAACCACGCGTAGCGGGGAAGGTTGCGCGGTCATGTCAGCTACCCTGCGCGGTGACCGGATCCTGGAAGAAATAATCCTGCCAGGATTTCGGCTGGTTGCGGATGGCGCCCACCCGGTGCATGAACTCGGCCAGCGCAAAGGTGTTCTGCGGCGCGACCTTGAACTGMACCTGCGGGTTCTTCAGGATCTTGACCAGCAGCGCGCGATCGATCTTGGCCTTGTTGACGCGGATATAGAGGTCGGCGGCGGCTTCCGGGTTGGCGGTGGCGAACCTGGCCGCCTCGGCCAGCGCATCGACAAAGGCGCGATAGGTCTTGGGATTGTCGTTGCGGAATTTCTCGGTGGCATAGAGCACGGTGGCCGAGCTGGGGCCGCCCAGCACGTCATACGAATTCAGCACGATGCGCGCATTGGGATTGCCGGCCAGCTCCTGCTCCTGGAACGGCGGGTTGCCGAAATGGCCGCTGATCTCGGTACCGCCGGCGATGATGGCCGCGGCCGCATCGGGATGCGGCACCGCCACCGTCCACTTGTCCAGCCGGTTGAACTCCTTGTCGCCCCATTGCTTGGCCGCAGCCAGCTGCAGCACGCGCGACTGCACCGATACCGATACCGCGGGCAGCGCGATGCGGTCCTTGTCGGTGAAGTCGGCGATGGTCTTTACCTTGGGATTATTGCTGACCAGGTAGTAAGGGAAGTTGCCCAGCGATGCCACACCCTTCACGTTCTGCTTGCCGTGCKTGCGGTCCCACACCGTCAGCAAGGGGCCCACGCCCGCGCCGGCGATATCGATGGCGCCGGACAGCAGCGCATCGTTGACGGCGGCGCCACCTGACAGTTGAGTCCATTCCACCTTGACGTCCACGCCCTGCTGCTTGCCTTGCTTCTCGATCAGTTGCTGGTCGCGCGCCACGTTGAGCAGCAGGTAGACCACGCCGAACTGCTCGGCGATGCGGATCTTCCCTTCCGCGCGGGCCGCGCCCGTGGCCGCCATGCCAGCGGCAAGCGTTAGCGCGACGACGCCACGCGGCCAGCGGGCGGAGAAAAAACGGGAACGTAGCAGGGACATGCGGGACTCCGGTGGATATTGCGGATGCGGTGGATACCGTGGATACAGTGAATTCGGCAGAGCGCGGGAGACGGGCCGGGCCCGCCCTGCAGTGTGCGATGCGTGCCGCTCAGACGGGCAGATCGCCTTCGATGGTCGTGCGGTACATCACGCGGCGCATGGCCTGCGGGCAGCCTGCTGCCAGATGCAACAGCGAGCGGTTGTCCCAGAACACCAGGTCGTGCTCCTGCCAGGCGTGGCGGTAGATATGCTCGGGCTTSACGCTATGCGCGAACAGYTGCGCCAGCAGGTCRCGGCTTTCRTCYTCRGGCAGCCCGGCGATGCGCGTRGTGAAATGCTCGCTGACGAACARCGCGCGSCGSCCGGTCTCMGGRTGCGTGCGCACCACCGGCTGCAGCACCGGGGCCACCTGCGCGATCTGCTCGGGCGTCAGGTTGGGACGCCACGGGCTGCGCTGTTGCAGCTCGGCGTATTTGGCCAGGTAGGTGTGCTCTGCTTTCAGCCCGTCCACCTTCGCCTTGAGATGCGCGGGCAGCGTTTCCCAGGCCAGGTGCATGTTGGCGAACAACGTGTCGCCGCCTTCGGCCGGCAACGCCTGGGCGTGCAGCAGCGAGCCCAGGCTGGGTTTTTCCTTGTACGAGAGATCGGAATGCCAGAAATGCCCGGCATCGCCCAGCCCGATCGGCTTGCCGTCCTCGAGCACGTTGGAGACGATCAGGATCTCGGGGTGATTGGCAAGCTGGAACTGGTGCAGCACATGGATTTGCAGCGGGCCAAAGCGGCGGCTGAACGCGATCTGCTGCGCGGGCGTGATGCGCTGGCCACGGAAGACCACCACGTGGTAGTCGAGATGCGCGCGGTGGATGCGGGCGAAGTCTTCCGCGGACAGCGGCTCGGCGAGGTCCAGGCCAACGATCTCGGCGCCCAGCGGCGCATCGAAGGGACGGATCTCGAACCGGGCGCTGCCGGGGAATGCGCCGGGTGCAGCGGGTGCGGCGGGTGCGGCGGGTGCGGTGGCACGGGAAGTTGAGGCCGGGTGGGTTCCAATCGTCATGACAGGCTCTTAAGCGGGGGACCGAAAGTGCGTAGCGGAACGCGCGCGGCACCGCGCCTGGCTGCACAAGGCAATAGCCAGGCCCGCACCGCTTGTTCAAGCTTTGCACTGTAGTGAACCCGGACTGGAGCGGTCAACGAATGTAATCGCCGCCGCTTATTCGCTTATCGCATATGGGCGTCCCGCGTGATTGCAGCGTAGTCTCAACGCGCCGGTGCGCCGCAGCCGCGGCGGCAAGGCACGTTCGCCGTATCGGGCCGCGCGTCCGCGACGAAGCCATCGCGATTCGGCATGCGCACCTGCGGCAACGTGCGCGCGTCCAGCACGGCATCCGCCGGCACGATGCCGTTCAGGTGCAGCAGATACGCGGTGACCGCATAAACCTCATCCGCCTTGAGGCTCTGCGGCGCGTTGTATGGCATGGCCCGGTTGATGAAATCGAACACTGTCGTCGCATACGGCCAGAAGCTGCCGATGGTCTTCAACGGCGGCTTGCCATTCACGCCGCCGCCTTTCAGGCTGCCATGCCCGCCGACCAGCGCATCGGCCGGCTTCCCTTCGCCTTTCAAGCCGTGGCACGCGGCGCACTGGTTCTCGTAGACCTGCTTGCCAAGTGTCACGCTGCCGCTGCCTGGCGGCAGCCCGGCGCCATCCGGCGTGACATCGATGTTCCAGGCGGCGAGATCGCGCTCGCTGGCCAGCAAGCCAATGCCGTAGGTTTGCGCCTGTGCCTGCGCGCAGACCGCGGCCATCGCCAGCACAGCGGCGGCAACGTGGGTACGGTGGGATTCAAGCGCGCGCATTGGCAATGCTCCCGTCGGCGCTGACGCGCCAGGCTTGTATGGCGTTGTAGTGGTAGGTGGACTCATAGCCGCGCGCGGCCACCAGCTGGTCCGGCAAGGGCTGCACATTGCCCGCCTCGTCGATGGCGCGGCTTTGCAGCACGGCAGGGCCGCCCTCCCAGCGCCATGGCAGGCGAAAGCGCGTGAGCGCGCGGTCCAGCACGGGATCCTGCAACTGCGCCTCGCGCCAGTTGCGCCCGCCGTCCACCGACACTTCCACTCGCCGGATGCGGCCGTAGCCGGACCAGGCAAGGCCGGAGATTTCATAAAAACCTCTGTCGCGCAACCGGTGGTCCGGCGCGGGAAAGGTGATCACGGACTTCACATCCATCATGAAGGTGAACTGGCGCGCGCTGCCGTCCGGCAATGAGTCCGTGTACTTGGATGTCTCCTCGCGCGTCATGAAGGGCGCGCGGMCGAGCTTGAGCCGGCGCAGCCATTTGATGCTCATGTTGCCTTCGAAGCCCGGCAGGAACAGCCGCAGCGGGTAGCCGTGCTCGGGCCGCAGCATCTCGCCGTTCTGCGCGTAGACCAGCAGCGCGTCTTCCATCGCCTTGGCCATCGGCACGCTGCGCGTCATGGTGGCGGAGTCGGCGCCCTCGGCCAGCAGCCAGGCGGCCTCCGGGCGCACGCCCACTTCTTCCAGCACGACGGAGAGCGGCACGCCCGTCCATTCGCAGCATGACAGCAAGCCGTGGCTGATCTGCACGGAAGTGGCGCTGGGCGCGCGCCATTCGCGCCCGGTATTGCCCGAGCACTCCAGGAAATGGATGCGCGAAACCGATGGCAACCGCACCAGGTCGTCCATGGTGAAGATGCGCGGGCGGTCCACCAGGCCATGCACGGCAAGGCGGTGCTGCGCCGGATCAATCTGTGGGATGCCGGCGTGGTGGCGCTCGAACACCAGGCCCGTGGGCGTGATGATGCCGCGCAGGTCCTGCAGCGGCGTCATGGAGGAGTTCGCGCCGGGCATCGGCGCGGGGCCGCGGTTGCGCCGGATCACGTTCTTCTCGAATGCGGAGGGCTGGCCGTAGGCGTGCCACAGCACCGGCTCGCCCGGGGCCCGCGTCCATGGCGGCACCGTCAGCGTTTGCGCGCGCGCGGGCACGGCGCCCAGCGCCGCCGCAGCGCCCAGGCTCGYGCCCATGCCTGCCCCCTGATGCAGGAAGCGGCGCCGCCCGGCCTGCGGCAGCTTGCCTTTGTCGTCCTTGTTCGTCATTGCCTCACGCCTTGCCTTGTCCACTGCACACAAAGGGCGAACTATAGGACCGGCTCAGGAACGGAGGAACGAAGGAAAACGCATGCCGATATGATTTGCGCCCGCTGATTGACACCCGCTGATTGACACCCGCCTTGCCGGCTCAGTCCGGGCGCAGCGCTGCCGGGCCGGCGTGGCGCCGCAGGAACGCGACGACACGCGCCACCACGTCCGCATCCTTCAGGATGCGCCGGTGCCCGAGCCCCGCCGCCGGCACGAGTTCCGCCTGCGGCCAGGCGCGCGCCAGCGCGACGGATTCCGCATAAGGCATCTCGGCGTCGCTGGGGTCGTGCAGCAGCAGCGCCGGGTGGCGCAGGCCCGGCGCCAGCCGCGCCAGGTCCATCACCGTGGCCGGCTGCCCGAGATATAGCTCAAACCGCTCGCGCAGCAGCGGCCGCAGATCCTCGGGCAACCCCGCCGCGTGCGCCACATAGGCGAGCACGCGCACCAGCGACGACGGGCCGGCCAGATGCACGCTCGCACGCACGTCGAGCCCATGCGCAAAGGCATAAAGCGCCGCGGCCGAGCCCGCCGAATGCCCGATCGCCACGTCGAACGGGCCCAGCGCCAGCGCCACGCTGCCGATGGCGCGCCCGCATGCCACCACGTCGGAGCGCGTACCGGGCGAATCCCCATGCGCCGGCKCGTCGAAGGCACAGACGTCGAAGCCCGCCGCCGTCAGGGCCGGCACCCATGCCCCCCAGTGACTGGCGCGGCTTTCCCAGCCATGCACCAGCAGCACGCGCGGCGCCGGTGCCGTGCCCCGCGCAGCCGGCCAGGTCCAAGCGGCAAGCTCCACGCCCTCGTGCGCGACGCGCTGCGCTCGGCCGCTTTCCAGCCACTGGCGCTCGCCCTCGGCAAGCGGGAAGCGGCGCGGTTCGATGAACGCCTTGAGCGCCTGCGCCACACCGGCGGGCAATGGCGCTCCGGATGCGGCTACGTCGGTCTGTTCCATACGGGATCTCCTCGATATCGTGTGTCGTGTTCAACCCGGCTCAAAGCGCTTCGAGCACGGTGGCAATGCCTTGCCCGCCGCCAATACACTGCGTGGCCAGCGCATAGCGTCCCTGCTCACGCGCCAGCAGGGACGCCGCCTTGCCGGTGATGCGCGCGCCGGTGGCGCCCAGCGGGTGGCCCAGCGCCATGGCGCCGCCATCCAGGTTGACCGTGCCGGGGTCCAGGTCCAGTTCGCGGATGCAGGCCAACGCCTGCGAGGCAAAGGCTTCGTTGATCTCGACCACGTCGAGTTGCCGCACCGACAGCGCGGCACGCGCCAGCACCTTGCGCGTGGCGTGCACCGGGCCCATGCCCATCTCGGCCGGATCGCAGCCGATGGTGGCCATGGCGCGGATGCGCGCCAGCGGCTGCAAGCGGTGGCGCGCAACGAAGGCTTCGGTGGCGACCAGCACCACCGCTGCGCCATCGGTCAGCGGCGAGGCGGTGCCGGCCGTGACCACGCCCTCGGGGCCAAAGGCCGGACGCAACGCCGCCAGCGCTTCCAGCGAGGTTTGCGGGCGGATACAGCCGTCGGCGTCGATGCGCTCGCCATCGCCGCGCACCACCGGCACGATCTCGCCGGCCAGCCTGCCCTGCGCGCGCGCCTCGGCGGCCTTGTGGTGCGACGCCAGCGCCATCCGTTCCTGGTCCTGGCGCGACACGTGATAGCGGCGCGCCACGTTCTCGGCGGTCTGCCCCATGCTGATATAGGCATCGGGGTAGTCGCGCAGCAGGTCGGGACTGGGCGAGGCATTGAAACCACCTTGCGGCACCATGCTCATCGACTCCACCCCCACGCACAGGTAAGCCTCGCCGATGCCGGCCTCGATCTGCGCGGCGGCCATATGGATGGCGGACATGGACGAGCCGCAAAAGCGGTTGATCGTCATGCCCCCCACCTGCTGCGGCAAGCCGGCCAGGAAGCCGACGATGCGCGCCAGGTTGGATCCCTGCGGCCCTTCCGGATAGGCGCAGCCGAGAATCACATCCTCCAGCCCAGCAGGATCGAAGTCGGCGCGCTGCAGCAGCCCGCGCACGGCCTGGGCCGCCAGGGTGTCGGGCCGGACCTGGGCAAGGGCACCCTTGGCGGCGAAATGGAAGGGGGTACGGGCGTAGGCGGCAATGAGAGCTTGCATGACTGGGACTCCGTCTGGTTCAAGATGCGCGCGGGCGCTTGCGATGCCGTTGCGTTACCGCAACCTACCAACCATATGGTAGGGTAACGGTGCCAAAAAAAGGCACGCTTGCGGGCGTGCCTCGTTGCTTCAACATGCATCAGAGCGACAGCGCTTGCCTGGCGAAGGCGACCGCCTGATCGAAATCCTCCACCCGCCCGGTCATGCGCGCGGACAGCAATGCACCCTGGCAAGCCGCGAACAGCGCGGCGGCCGCCGGGCCGGCCTGCCGGCCCAGGCCCATCTCGCGCAGCACCCCTTCCAGCCAGTCAACCTGCGCGGCGCGCAAGCCGCGCACGGCTTGGCGCAGGGTCTCGTCGATGCAGTCCCAGCCGGGCGCCAGCGCGCCGGCGGGGCATACGCCGCTGCCCGCGTGCAGCGCCTCGCGGAACATCCGGCAATACGCCGCCACCTTCTGCGCGGGCCGGCCAGGCAAGGCTTCGGACCAGGCCCGGAACGCCGCCGTGGATTCCTGCAGGACTTCCACGCCGAGCGCTTCCTTGGTCGGGAAATGATGATAGAGGCTGGCCTTGCGGATGCCGACCTGGTCGGCGATGTCCTGGAAACTGAAGCCAAGGTAGGAGCGCGTCTGGATCAGGTCGCGCGCCACGCGCAGCACATGGGCGCGCGTGGTGTCCGTGGTGTGCGTGGTATTGGATCGGGCCGTTGCGGTGGGCATGGGTTCGGCTGGTACTGCGGCTAGGCTTATATCCTACCTACTATAAGGTAGGCTTTGGCCACCGTCAACCTGGTCCGCCAGCCAGTTGACGGCAGCCCCACCCCCGGCTTATGCAGGCAACCCATAACCAAAGCCAAAAACATTCGTTCTGTCGCGCCAAAGGCACCGCGTATCTTGAGAGCCGTTGATGACTTTCACTGCTCCGATAGGAAACCAGCCAAGATGGCAATCACGCGACGAACCCTCCTCAAACGCTTTGCCGTGTCCGGCCTGGGTGCCGCCGCATCCGCCAGCCCGCTGAGCGCATTCAGTGCCAACGGTGGCGCCAGGCCCGACGTGATCCGCATTGGCGTGGCGCAGCCGGCCACCGGCACGCCGCCCACTTTCGCGGGCAGCTCCATGGCCATCGCGCATGCGCGCGGCTGGCTGGAAGAAGCGTTCAAGCCGTCAGGCACGCGCATCGAATGGCTGTTCTTCAAGGGCGCGGGGCCAGCCGTGAACGAAGCCATCAGCACCAACCAGCTCGATTTTGCGATGCAGGGCGACCTGCCCGCCATCGTGGCGCGCGCCGCCGGCCTCAAGACGCGGCTGGTGCTGGCCACGGGCGTGCGCACCAATATCTACATCGGCGTGCMACCCGACTCCCCGCTCAAGACGGTGGCGGACCTGCGCGGCAAGCGCGTGTCGCTGTTCAAGGGCACCAATATGCATCTGCCGGCATTGCGCCTGCTTGAGGCCAACGGCCTGGCCGAGAAGGACCTGCGGTTGCTGAACCTGGACACCGCCGGCTACCTGGCCGCGCTCACCACACGGGATATCGACGGCGCCATCGGCGCCATGGATATCCTGCGCCTGCGCGACAAGGGCGCGGTGCGCATCCTGTACTCGAGCAAGAACCAGTCGCCGATCTACACGCGCCAGAGCCATGTGCTGGTGACCGACGCGTTCGCCAGCAAGTACCCCGAAGCCACCCAGCAACTGGTCAAGACCGCGGTGCAGGCCGCACGCTGGGCCTCTGACGAAAAAAACCGCGAAGACGTGCTGCGTACGTGGGCGCGCGCCGGCACGCCCTACGAGCACTGGAAAGAAGACTACGAAGGCGAACCGCTGCGCGTGCGGCTGAACCCGAACTTTGACCCCTTCCTGGTGAGCCGCTACAAGGACGCCACCGAGCAGGCGTACCGCCTGCGGCTCTCACGCGCGAAGTTCGACGTGGACCAGTGGATCGACCCGAGCTTCCTGAAGGCCGCGCTGAACGACCTGAGCCTGCAGAGCTATTGGCCGGTCTACCAGCCCAACGGCAAGATCCTCGGAGCCTGACGCGATGGCAGCCAACGAGACCCTGGCGCTGCCGGCCGTGGCGGGCAGCGCCCCCACACAAGGCGGCAAGCGGCTGCGCGGCTGGCGGCCCACCCGGCAGCATGCCGCGTGGCTGCTGGCCTGGCCGGTGCCGCTGACGCTGCTGCTGGTCTGGTACGTGGCGGCGCGCTTCGCGTGGATTCCGCCGCAGGTGCTGCCCGCCCCCGACACCGTCTGGCACACGCTTACCGAGCTGTACCAAAGCGGCGAGCTGCAGGCCAACCTGGCCGTCAGCGCATTGCGCGTGGCCGGCGGCTTTGCGCTGGGCCTGGCCGGCGGGCTGGCGCTGGGCGTGGCGATGGGCCTGTCGCCCAGCTTCCGCGATTACGTCTATCCCACCTTCAAAGCCTTCAGCCAGGTGCCCGTGCTGGGCTGGCTGCCGCTGCTGATGCTGCTGGTCGGCATTGACGAAGCGCTCAAGATCATCTTGATCGCCAAGGCCTCGCTGGTACCGATCGCGCTCAATACCTACAAGGGCATCCAGAACGTGCCCACGCGCTATATCGAGGTGGCGCGGGTGCTGCGTTTCACGCGCTGGCAACTGCTGTCGCGGGTGGTGTTTCCCGCCGCCGCCGCGCCGATCTGGAGCGGCATCCGCTACGGCCTGACGCACGCGTGGCTGGCGCTGGTGGTGGTGGAGCTGCTGGCCTCCTCCGAAGGGCTGGGCTACATGATCGTGTACGGCCGGCAGCTGTTCCAGCTCGACATGGTGATTGCCGCGGTGATCGTGGTGGGCGCGGTGGGATTCGCGCTGGACAAGGTGCTGGCACTGGCCGAGCGCGCGGTATTGCGCTGGCGCAAGCCGGGGCTCTGAGTTGCGGCGCAAGACAACAGCAAAGGAAAACAACATGGCCGATGCCTCCTCGACGCTGGTCGCGAAATCCGGCAACCCGCGTTCCCTGCGTATCCMGCGCGCGTTGCGCGGCTGGGTCCTTCCTATTGGCCTGATCGTCCTGTGGTGGGCCGCGGTGCGTTTTGGCTGGAGCACTTCGCCGCTGCTGGTGCCGGTGTCCAAGGTCTGGGCCACGGCGGTGGACCAGGTGCGCAGCGGCGCGCTCTTTGTCGCGCTGTCGGCCAGCCTGTGGCGCGACGTTGCCGGCTTCGCGCTGGGTGCCAGCGTGGGCCTGTTGTTCGGCACCGCGCTGGGGCTGTCGCGGCTGTTCGAGCAACTGGTGGGACCGACGTTCCACACCATCAAGCAGATCTCGCTGTTCGCCTGGATCCCGCTGATCTCGGTCTGGTTCGGGCTGGGCGATACCGCCAAGGTGGTGTTCCTGTCGCTCGCGGCCTTCTTCCCCGTGGTGCTCAACACCTTCGAAGGGATCCGCGCCGTGCCCGCCGATCTGCTGGAAGTGGCCAACGTGCTGAAGTATTCGCGCCGGCAGGTGCTGCTGCGCGTGGCGCTGCCGTCGGCCTCGCCGTCGATCTTCGCTGGCATCCACCTGGCCCTGATCTACGCCTGGCTGGCCACGCTGGGCGCCGAGTACATGCTGGTGTCCGGCAAGGGCATCGGCAACACCCTGACCGATGGCCGCGAGAATTTCTGGATGGACCTGGTGATCTTCGGCGTGATCGTGGTCGGGCTGGTCGGCTTTACGCTGAACTGGATCGCCAGCCGCATCGAGCGCCGCCTGCTAGCGTGGCGCGGGCGCTCGGTCGCCGCCTTCTGATCCTGAACCCATTGCTTCTGAACCCATCCCGGAGACCTGTCATGGCCCGAGCCGGCACGCTCGATATCGCGCACCTGCGCAAGCAATATGAAGTCAAGGGCGAGCCCCTGCCCGTCCTCGAAGACATCACGCTGTCCATCGCGCCCGGCGAGTTCGTCAGCATCGTCGGTGCCAGCGGTTGCGGCAAATCGACCTTGCTGCGGCTGGTGGTGGGGCTGGAGGAGGACTACAAGGGCGAGATCCTGCTCGACGGCAAGCGCGTGGTGGGCACCAGCCTGGACCGGGGCATCGTGTTCCAGGAGCACCGGCTGTTCCCGTGGCTGACGGTGGAGCAGAACATCCGCATGGCGCTGCTCAATGCCAACCTGACCGAGACCGAGAAGCGCCGCACGGTGCGCGAGCATATCGTTCTGGTGGGGCTGGCCGGCTTCGAGACCGCGTTTCCCCACCAGCTATCGGGTGGCATGTCCCAGCGCGTGGCCATTGCCCGCGCGCTGGTCACGCGCCCGGAGATCCTGCTGCTCGACGAGCCCTTCGGCGCGCTCGACGCCCTGACCCGCGCTTACCTGCAGCAGGAACTGCACCGCATCTGGCAGGCCGAGGGCATCACCATGATCCTGGTCACCCACGATGTCGAAGAAGCCATCTACCTGGGCGATCGCGTGGTGGTGATGGAGCCGCGCCCCGGGCGCATCCGGCGCATCCTGCCCGTGCCGCTGGCCCATCCGCGCGACCGCGCCGCGCTGGGCTTTGCGCGCGTCAAGGACGACGTGCTGCAGGAATTCACCCGGCGCCTGGCCGATCTCGCGGAGGCGCCCATCAAGCGCGAACCCGATCCCGAATACACCGACCGGCTGCCGCCCAACATCCAGTTCGCGATCTGAATCGCGCCCCTCGCCCACAGGAGAAGCCCAAATGACCCAGCAGCAATCCGCAGCACAAGTCACGCTAGACATCCACCCGGTAGCCGGGCGCATCGGCGCCGAGATCCGCGGCGTCAAGCTGGCGCCGGACCTCGATGCCACCACCTTCGGCGCCGTGCGCGCCGCGCTGCTGCGCCACAAGGTGCTGTTCTTCCGCGACCAGGATCACCTGGACGACAAAGCACAGGAGGGCTTTGCCAGCCTGTTCGGCAAGCCTGTGCCCCACCCCACCGTGCCCTCCCGCGACGGCACGCGGTTCCTGCTCGAGCTCGATTCCGAGCACGGCGGCCGTGCCAACTCCTGGCATACCGATGTGACCTTCGACCTGGCCTACCCGCAGGTGTCCGTGCTGCGCGGCGTGGTCATTCCCGCCGCCGGCGGCGACACCGTATGGGCCAATACGGCTGCGGCCTACCAGGATCTGCCCGAGGCGCTGCGCGAACTGGCCGACCGCCTGTGGGCGCTGCACACCAACGACTACGATTACGCCGCCACCCGCAACACGGTCAGCACCGAAGCCATCAAGCGCTACCGCGAGGTCTTCACCGCCGCCATTTACGAGACCGAGCATCCGGTGGTGCGCGTGCACCCGGAAACCGGCGAGCGCACGCTGGTGCTGGGGCACTTCGTGAAGAAGCTGCTTGGCTACTCGTCCTCCGACTCGCAGCATCTGGTCTCCGTACTGCAGGACCACGTCCATCGCCTTGAGAACACGGTGCGCTGGCGCTGGCGCGCCAACGACGTGGCGATCTGGGACAACCGCGCCACCCAGCACTACGCCATCAACGACTACGGCGATGCGAAACGCGTGGTGCGCCGCGTCACCATCGCGGGCGATGTGCCCGTCAGCGTGGACGGACGCCGCAGCGTATCGGTGAAGTCCGCCGCGCCCAAGCAAGCCGAGCCGGCCAACCACGCGGCGCCGGCGCGCGCCGCCGCATAAGGAAGCCACAGATGAGCCAACCCGCGCATCAGCGCCAGCTCAAGCTCGGCGCCTTCCTGCAAGCCACCGGCCACCATGTGGCCGGCTGGCGCCACCCCGGCGCACAGGCCGACGCCGGGCAAAATCTTGCGCACTACGTGCGGCTGGCGCAAAGCGCCGAGGCCGCGCAGTTCGATACGATCTTTCTCGCCGATGGCGTCGCAATCCGCGCGCTTGACGACGCCACCCTGCCCCGCACCGCGCGCGCAGCCAGCTTCGAGCCGCTGACGCTGCTCTCGGCACTGGCCGCGGTGACCGAGCGCATCGGCCTGGTGGCCACCGTCTCCACCACCTACAACGAGCCCTTCCACGTCGCACGCAAGTTCGCCTCGCTCGATCACCTCAGCGGCGGCCGCGCCGGCTGGAATGTGGTGACGTCGTGGTCCGACGCCGAGGCGCGCAACTTCAACCTGGACAAGCACCCCGAGCACGCCGACCGCTACGCGCGCGCCGAGGAATTCGTGGATGTGGTGACAGGGCTTTGGGACACCTGGGAAGACGACGCCTTCCTCTACGACAAGGAAAGCGGCCTGCATTTCGCGGCTGACAAGCTGCACGCACTGGATCACCACGGCAAGCATTTCCAGGTACGCGGGCCGCTCAACGTGTCACGCCCGCCGCAGGGCCATCCGGTCATCGTGCAGGCGGGCTCGTCCGAGGCCGGACAGGAATTGGCGGCGCGCACGGCGGAGGTCATCTTTACCGCGCAGCAGTCGCTGGAAGACGCCCAGGCCTTCTACCAGAGCCTGAAAGGCCGGCTGGCGCGCTATGGCCGCACGCCCGACCAGCTCAAGATCATGCCGGGCGTGTTCCCCGTGATCGGACGCAGCGAGGCCGAAGCGAAGGAGAAATTCGAGTCACTGCAAAGCCTGATCCATCCGGCCGTGGGGCTGGCCCTGCTGTCGCAGAACCTCGGCGGCGTGGATCTGTCCGGCTACCCGCTCGACGGGCCGCTGCCCCACGACCTGCCCGAGCCCAACGGCGCCAAGAGCCGTTTCCAGCTAGTGACCGGGCTAGCCCGGCGCGAGGCACTGACCATTCGCCAGCTCTACCTGCGCGTGGCTACCGCGCGTGGGCACTGGTCCATTCATGGCACCGCCGAGAGCATCGCCGATCAGTTGCAGGCGTGGTTCGAAGGCGGCGCCGCCGACGGCTTCAACATCATGCCGCCATGGCTGCCGGGCGGGCTCGACGACTTCATCGAACTGGTACTGCCGGAACTGCGCCGGCGCGGGCTGTTTCGCGAGCGCTACGAGGGCAACACCTTGCGCGAGCACCTGGGCCTGGCGCGCCCGGCGCATCCACGCGCGTTCGGCGGCGCGCGGCAGGTGGCCTGACGGGCCAGGCTGGCCAGACAACGAAGCCAGAAACGACAAAGGCGGCCCGAAGGCCGCCTTTGTCGTCAGCATTGAGGCTTAACGCTCAATGCACCATCATATTGGCGTTCATGTTATGCATGATCCACAGCGAGCCCGCTACCACGATCAGCAGGATCAGCGCGGTGAAGGCCAGGGCCATCACGTTCCAGCGCTGCTCCGACGAGCTGTCCAGGTGCAGGAAGTAGATCAGGTGCACGACGATCTGCACGACCGCCAGGCCCAGGATCACGGCCAGCGTGGTCGAGGCTTCCAGCGTGCCGCCCATCACCAGCTTGAACGGGATGACGGTCAGGATCACCGCCAGCACGAAGCCGATCACATACGACTTGACGCTGCCATGGCTGGCGCCTGCGGACGTGGTGCCGTGCGCGTCGTGAGCGCCGGCGGCAGAGACGTTGCTATGTTCCATTACATCGCTCCCATCAGGTAGACCACGGTGAACACGCCGATCCAGACGATGTCCAGAAAGTGCCAGAACAAGGCGAAGCAAGCCAGGCGCTTGGTCATGGTCGGGGTCAGGCCCTTGCGGGAGATCTGCCACATCAGCACGGCCATCCACAGCAGGCCGCTCGCCACGTGCAGCCCGTGGGTGCCGACCAGCGTGAAGAACGACGACAGGAAAGCGCTGCGCTCGGGGCCTGCGCCCTCGGCGATCATGTGATGGAACTCGTTGATTTCCATGCCGATGAACGCCACGCCCAGCAAGAACGTGATGCCGAGCCAGAACTGCAGGCGGGCACGCTGGCCGTTATGCAGCGAGATCATCGCCATGCCCGAGGTCAAGCTGCTGAACAACAGCAGGAAGGTCTCGACCAGGACGTAGTTCAGCTCGAACAACTCCTTGCCCGACGGGCCGCCTGCCACTTCGCCGCGCAACACCGCGAACGCGGCGAACAACCCGGCGAAGATGATGCAGTCGCTCATCAGGTACACCCAGAAACCAAACACCGTGTTGGCGCTGGTGTCGTGATGGGCGTGATCGTGCGAATGATCGTGCGAGTGGGCATGCGCCTCGGCGGCGCCATGCGCGGGATAACGCTGTAGGACTTCAGTCGTCATGGTTCAGGCCTGTGACGCAATGCGCTGGAAATGGCTCGTTTCGACCGCCTGGACTTCGTGCGCGGGCACGTAGTAGTCGATGTGGTCGTCGTTGCTGCGGAAGATAAAGCTGACGATCATGCCAACCAGGCCTACCGCCGCCAGCCACCAGATATGCCAGGTCAGGGCAAAGCCCAGCGCCAGGCTGAAGGCACCGATGTAGAAGCCGGCGCCGGTGTTCTTCGGCATGTGGATCTGCTCGTAGTGCGCTTGTTGCTGCGGCACTTCGCCACGCGCCTTCATGTCGGCGAACGCGTCCAGGTCACGCACCACCGGGGTGTGCGCGAAGTTGTAGAACGSSGGCGGCGACGAMGTKGCCCACTCCAGCGTACGGCCACCCCAGGGGTCGCCGGTCACGTCGAGGAGTTCCTTGCGGCGGCGCACGCTGACCACGATCTGCAGGATCTGGAACAGGATGCCCAGGCCGACAAACGCGGCGCCGAGCACGGCCACATACAGGTACGGGTTCCACGCCGGATTGTCGGTGTGGTTCAGGCGACGGGTCATGCCCATGAAGCCCAGCGCGTACAGCGGCATGAAGGCCAGGTAGAAACCGATGATCCAGCACCAGAACGCGTACTTGCCCAGGCGCTCGTCGAGCTTGAAGCCGAAGGCCTTCGGGAACCAGTAGGTAATGCCGGCAATGTAGCCGAACAGCACGCCACCGATGATCACGTTGTGGAAGTGGGCGATCAGGAACAGGCTGTTGTGCAGCACGAAGTCAGCCGCAGGCACTGCCATCAGCACGCCGGTCATGCCGCCGATCACGAAGGTGACCATGAAGCCCAGCGTCCACAGCACGGGCGTGGTCATCTGCACGCGGCCGCGGTACATCGTGAACAGCCAGTTGAAGATCTTCACCCCGGTCGGGATGGAAATGATCATCGTGGTGATGCCGAAGAACGCGTTCACGTTGGCGCCGGAGCCCATCGTGAAGAAGTGGTGCAGCCAGACCAGGAACGACAGCACCATGATGGCGCAGGTCGCGTAGACCATGCCCTTGTAGCCGAACAGCTTCTTGCCGGAGAACGTCGAGATGATTTCCGAGAAGATGCCGAATGCCGGCAGGATCAGGATGTACACCTCGGGGTGGCCCCAGATCCAGATCAGGTTCACGTACATCATGGCGTTGCCGCCCATTTCGTTCGTGAAGAAGTGCATGCCCAGGTAGCGGTCAAGGCCCAGCAGGCCCAGCGTGACGGTCAGCACCGGGAAAGCGGCGATGATCAGCACGTTGGTGCACAGCGCGGTCCAGGTGAACACCGGCATGCGCATCAGGGTCATGCCCGGGGCGCGCATCCTGAGAATGGTCACCAGGAAGTTGACGCCGGTCAGCAAGGTGCCCAGGCCCGAGATCTGCAAGCTCCAGAGGTAATAATCCACCCCCACGCCAGGGCTGTACGCAATGCCGGACAGCGGCGGATAGGCCAGCCAGCCGGTGCGCGCGAACTCGCCGACGCCCAGCGAGACGTTGACCAGCATCGCGCCGGCAACAAACAGCCAGAAGCTCAGCGTGTTGAGAAACGGGAAGGCCACGTCGCGCGCGCCGATCTGCAGCGGCACGACCAGGTTCATCAGGCCAGTCATCAGCGGCATCGCCACGAAGAAGATCATGATCACGCCGTGGGCGGTGAAGATCTGGTCGTAGTGCTCAGGCGGCAGGATGCCCGGCGAGCCGTTGGTGGACAGCGCCAGCTGGGTACGCATCATGATGGCGTCGGCAAAGCCGCGCAGCAGCATGATCAGCGCAACCACGGAATACATGATGCCGATCTTCTTGTGGTCGACCGAGGTGAACCAGTCGTTCCACAGCCATTTCCACTTGCCGAAATAGGTGATCAGCGCGCATAGCGCCACGCCACCCAGCGCCACCATCGTCAACGTGCCCATGATGATGGGCTCGTGGAACGGGATGGCATCCAAACTCAATTTGCCAAACATCTCTACTCCTAGGAATTCGAGCCCGGCGCCGGCGTAGCGGGCGCGGCCATGGACACCTGGCTCACGCCAAGGGTGTTGCGCGAGGTGCAGACGGGACCAAACGAGGTGCCGTTGCCGGCGATAGCGCCACCGGCGCCGTCCATGTACTTGTGCAGGATGCCGTGGTACAGCTGCGGATCGACCTTGGCGTACAGCGCCACGGGATTCGCCTCGCTGGGCTTGGCCAGCGCGCTGTAGTCAGCCAGGGTCAGCTGGCTCGACGAGGCGCGGACCTGCTTGACCCACGCCTCGAAGTCGAAGTTCGACACCGACTTGGCCTTGAATTTCATGCCCGAGAAGCCGCCGCCGCTGTAGTTGGCCGACATGCCGTCGAACGCGCCGGTCTCGCTGGCGATCAGGTGCAGCTTGGTCTCCATGCCCGCCATGGCGTACACCTGGCTGCCCAGTTGCGGGATGAAGAAGGAATTCATGATCGAATCCGACGTGATCTTGAAGTTCACGGGGGTGTTCACCGGGAACGCGATCTCGTTGACCGTGGCGATGCCCAGGTCCGGATAGATGAACAGCCATTTCCAATTCAGCGCAACCGCCTCGATGGTGATCGGCTTGACGTTGGATTCGATAGGCTTGTAGGGGTCCAGGTCGTGCGAGGACTTCCACGTGATGATGCCCAGCACCAGGATGATCAGGCAGGGAATCAGCCAGACCACGACTTCGATCCCGGTCGAATGGGACCAGTCCGGCTCGTAGCGGGCCGACTTGTTACTGGCGCGGTACTTCCACGCGAAGGTGAAGACCAGCACGATCACCGGCACCACGACGAGCAGCATCAACCAGGTCGCGATCAGGATGATGTTTTTGACGTCGGCGCCAATCTGGCCCTTCGGATCTAGCACGGCCATGTTGCATCCGGCCAGCAAGAGCAGGGCGGCGCAAGGCATTAGCCGCGTCCAACGCGGAAGTTTGGGTATCTTCATGTCACGACTGGTTGAGTTGGCCACGGCAGCGACGGCGCGGCGTGATTCTGCTGCCAGATGCAGGAGCAAGAGGCAGGCTTAAGGCTTGGGGGAAACTGGGTCAGATCCGGGTCAAGCGACCGGTGTGCCGGGGGACGCGCCGATCAGCGGCAGCCTGGCTTGGTCCTTGTGGGACGGATCAAAGTGGGACTGCGGCGGTCCACACAGGAGGACGTCGGCGTGGCGCGGCCCGGCGAGCTTGCCTGGTGGGCAAGCAGGGAATTCGGGTGAGGTTCGCGGTACGTCAGACATCGTGGCCGCGAATCTACCGCATCGCAGCATTGAGGGTAAACCCGTGATCTGGAACACACTGTCCGGAAAATCGGACAATGCAGCTTCTTCTGCCATCTCGCCGGCAACACCCAATTAAGCCGGGACATTTTTGACTGCGGCAAGGTGTCGCAGGGGTGCGCACCCTTGAAAGCAGCTGCACAAACCGCAACGCGCGTGCGGTGGGCAGCGGGGTGGCAATGGGGTGGGAAAGCAGGATGCCACGGACCGCCGAAACGTGCTTGCCACCGCGCGGCGCCCGCCGCGGTTCTATCCAAATGCAATAACCTTCGTTCCCCTCCTCGCGCGATTTCGCAACCATAGGGCCGCATCCCAACCTCAGACCCTTGCTACCGCATCGTCGACTTCGGAGAACATCGCAATGCATCCTTTCCGCCAATGGCTACCCGTCGTCGGCCGCGCCCTGGCCATCGCCGCGCTGTCCTGGTCCGCCGCCGKCCATGCCGCCGACGCGTCGGTCCGCGTGGGCTACCAGAAGGCCGGCCTGCTGGCCGTGCTCAAAGCGCAGGGCTCGCTGGAGAAAAAGCTCGCCCCGCTCGGCGTCAAGGTGGAGTGGAAGGAATTCCCCGCCGGCCCGCAGTTGCTGGAGGCGCTCAATGCCGGCGGCATCGACTTTGGCTACACCGGCGCGCCGCCGGCAGTGTTCGCCCAGGCGGCCCGCGCCAACTTTGTCTACGTGGGCGCAGAGCCCGGCGGCAAGACCAACGAGGCGCTGTTCGTGCTGGAGAAGTCGCCGATCCGCTCGGTGGCCGACCTGCGCGGCAAGCGCATCGCCTTGCAAAAAGGCTCCAGCTCCAACTACCTGCTGGTGCAGTTGCTCAAGAAGCATGGGCTGGCCCTGCAGGATATCCAGCCGATCTACCTGCCGCCCGCCGATGCACGCGCCGCCTTCGAGAGCGGCAACGTGGACGCCTGGGTGGTCTGGGACCCGTACTACGCGCTGGCGCAGAAGGCGCTGAAGGTGCGCACCATCGCCGACTATGAAGGCGTGCCCTCCCCCTTCAACTTCTATGAAGCCGCCAACGGCTTCGTCAAGGCGCAGCCGCAAGTGGTCAATGCCATCCTGGAGCAACTGCGCACGACCGGCCTGTGGGTGGTGAAGAACCCCGGCGAGACTGCCGCCCTGCTCGCGCCTGCCGTGGGCCTGGACGCGCAGGTCGTGGAGACCTGGCTCAAGCGCGTGCCGTACGGCGCCACCCCGGTAACGCCGGAGGTGATCGCCGCCCAGCAGCGGGTGGCCGACCTGTTCCACGAGCAGAAACTGATCCCCACCGCCGTCAAGGTCAAGGACAACGTCTGGCAGGCGAGCTTCCCCCTGGCCAGCCAGTAAAGGGGCCCATGCCCACATCCGGGGGCGGGCCCGCGCAGCCCCGCCCCCGGATGACACACGCGAACCACGGTTGCTACCATGCCCGTTCCTGAGCGTATTCATTCCAACAAGAAGACAACGACATCATGAAAATCGAGACAATTGCTGTTCACGGCGGCTACTCCCCGGACCCCACCACGCGTGCCGTGGCCGTACCGATCTACCAGACCGTTGCGTATGCGTTCGACAACGCGCAGCACGGCGCCGACCTGTTCGACCTCAAGGTGCCCGGCAATATCTACAGCCGCATCATGAACCCCACCAACGACGTGCTGGAGCAGCGGCTGGCCGCGCTCGAGGGCGGCGTGGGCGCGCTGGCGCTGGCGTCCGGCATGGCGGCCATCACCTATGCCATCCAGACCATCGCCGAGGCCGGCGACAACATCATCTCGGCCAGCCAGCTCTACGGCGGCACCTACAACCTGTTCGCGCACACGCTGCCGCTGTCCGGCATCGAGACCCGCTTTGCCGATGGCCGCAATCCGGCCGCCTTCGGCGACCTGGTGGATGCGCGCACCAAGGCGATCTTCGTGGAGTCGGTGGGCAACCCGCTGGGCAACATCGTCGATATCGAAGCGATCGCCAAGGTGGCGCACAGCCACGGCATCCCGCTGATCGTGGACAACACCGTGCCCTCGCCCTACCTGTGCCGTCCGTTCGAGCATGGCGCGGACATCGTCGTGCACTCGCTCACCAAATACCTGGGCGGCCACGGCAACAGCGTGGGCGGCGCCATCGTCGATAGCGGCAAGTTCCCGTGGGCCGAGCACAAGGCGCGCTTCAAGCGCCTGAACGAGCCGGATGTGTCGTACCACGGCGTGGTCTACACCGAAGCGCTCGGCGCCGCCGCCTATATCGGCCGCGCCCGCGTGGTGCCGCTGCGCAATACCGGCGCGGCGCTGTCGCCGTTCAATGCCTTCCTGATCCTGCAAGGCATCGAGACCCTGGCGCTGCGCCTGGACCGCATCACCGAGAACGCGCTGGCTGTCGCGCGCCACCTGAAGGCCAGCCCCAAGGTGGAGTGGGTCAACTTTGCCGGCCTGCCGGAGCACCCGGACCATGCGCTGGTGCAGCGCTACCTGGGCGGGCGCGGCCCCGGCATCCTGTCATTCGGCCTGAAGAGCGGCGGCCGCGAAGCCGGCGCGCGCTTCCTGGACGCGCTGCAACTGTTTACCCGCCTGGTCAACATCGGCGACGCCAAGTCGCTGGCGACCCATCCGGCCTCCACCACGCACCGCCAGCTCGACGCCACCGAGCTGAAGGCCGCCGGTGTCAGCGAAGACATGGTGCGCCTGTCGATCGGCATCGAGCACATCGACGACCTGCTGGAAGACCTGGAGCGCGCGCTGGCCGCGGCCTGAGGGGTGGCGGGGTAGCGCAGTAGCTGGCGTCGCAACGCGGCGCTCGCAACAAGAAGGGCCGGKGGCACATGGATGCCACCGGCCCTTCTTGTTTTCCGCCGCGCTGGCGACCGCTTAAGCCCGTTTGGCAAGCACAAATAAAAACGCCCACCAATGAGGCGGGCGCGAATCCAATTCCTTGGAGGGATTGGAGGAGACAGTTCTATCATAACCGCAATACGGGTTATCCCGCAACTACCCAATTGCCATATGCATATGCCGCCGAGCGAAACAGCCGTTAGCGTCACACGAGTGCCTGCAAACCTGCTTGCAGGCATATGCAAGTGCGTTATAAGACCATGCGTTTTTACTCGTTCCTTGAACGTATGCACTTCCCTACAATGGGCTTCCTTGCTTGCCGCCATCCCGGTAAGCCACGATGCACACAAACCACACAAACAATACGGGGAGCTTTAGATGAAACTGGGTTTCGGAATTCGACTGATTGCCGCGGTGCTCGCGCTCGGCGTGATCCAGACGGCCGGCGCGGCTGATCCGGACAAGAAGGAAATCCGCTTCGGCGCCACCGCTGGCCCCTACTCCGACCAGATCCGCTACGGCATCAAGCCCCTGCTGGAAAAAAAGGGCTACAAGGTCACTATCGTTGAGTTCAGCGACTACGTGCAGCCGAACCTGGCGCTGGCCGATGGCGCCATCGACGCCAATGCCTTCCAGCACGTGGCCTACCTGAAGAAGTTCTCCGGCGACCGCAAGCTGCAATTGTCCGACGTCATCCAGGTCCCCACCGCCCCGATCGGCATCTACAGCCGCAAGCACAAGTCGCTGACGGAAGTGAAGCCGGGCGCGTCGGTGTCGCTGCCTAACGATCCGTCCAACCTGGCACGCGCCATCGCCATGCTGCAGCAGATCGGCTGGATCACGCTCAAGGCCGGCACCGATCCGATCCGCGCCAGCGAGCGCGACATCGAAGGCAACCCGAACAAGCTCAAGCTGATCCAGCTCGAAGCCGCGCAACTGCCGCGCTCGCTCGACGACGTGGACTTCGCCTTCGTCAACGGCAACTTCGCGCTGTCCTCCGGCCTGAAGCTGACCGAAGCGCTGAGCCTGGAGAAGATTCCCGACTACTACATGAACCTGGTTGCCGTGCGCACCGCCGACACCGGCAAGCCGTTCGTCAAKGACATCCGCGAGGCTTACCAGTCGCCGGAATTCAAGGCGACCACGCAGCAACGCTTTGCCGGCTTCCTGCCGCCGGCCTACCAGCGCTGAGGCGCTCCTGCAGCGCGCCATCCGGCGCATAAGCAACTGCGGCATTCTTCGTTCCTTGCGGCATGGCTTTCGCCTACCCTCTTCCCCTTACAACTTGAAAGACAAGGGGGAGCGGCAATGACAAACGAACGCAACCAGCGGCGGCGGAGAATCGTTGTCAGCAGCATGCTGGCCGCCGGCGCGGCCTGCGCGCTTGGCACGGCGTTGCCGGCACGCGCGCAGGCGCCAAAGCACACGCTGCGCATCGGCTTCCAGAAATCGTCCACGTTGATGATCCTGCTGAAATCGCGCGAGACGCTGGAGAAGGCACTCGCACCGCTGGGCGCGTCGGTGCAATGGTATGAATTTACCTCGGGCCTGCCGCTACTGGAATCCCTCAATATCGGCAACCTCGACCTGAGCGCGGACGTGGCCGACGCGGTACCGCCCTTCGCGCTCGCGGCCGGCGCCAACCTGACCTACTACGCCATCGAGACGCCCTCGCCCGAAGCGCAGGCCATCGTGGTGCGGCAGGATTCGCCGATCAAGGAAATCGCCCAGCTCAAAGGCCAGCGCATCKCCTTTGCCAAGGGCGCGGGCGCGCACTACCTGCTGCTCGAAGCGCTGGCCAGCGCCGGGCTGTCGATCCGCGACATCGAGCCCGCCTACCTGAGCCCGGCCGACGCCCGCGCCGCCTTCGAGCGCGGCAGCGTGGCCGCCTGGGTGATCTGGGACCCGTTCCTGGCGGCAGTGCAACGCCAGGCCAACGCGCGCATCCTGCGCGATGGCAAGGGGCTCTCAAGCTACCGGCGCTTCTACCTCGCCGCCACGCCTTACGCGCAGAAGCATGCGGACGTGCTGGCCGTGGTCTATGAAGAACTGCGCCGCGCCGGCGAATGGATCAAGCAAAACCCCGCGGCCGCCGCGCAGTGGCATGCGCCGCTGATCGGCCTGGACGCGCCCACGGTGGAAGCCGCCAACCGCCGCCGGACCTACCAGGTGCAGACGGTGGATGCGGCCTCGCTCGATGAGCAGCAGCGCATYGCGGATGCCTTCACCAGCCAGAAGATCCTGCCGCGCAAGGTGGTGGTGGCKGAGTCSCCGGTGTGGCGGCGCGCTTGACCCTCGGGACCATTGGCTTGCCACCACGTTAACAGGTGGAGGTCCGTGCGCTCTGGCAGCGGAAAAGACACAGCGTTCTCACGCGCAAAACACGACCAGACAAAGACGAAAGGCCTCCACTTCGGAGGCCTTTCTTTTTTGCGCGAGGCAGGCTCCGCCCATGCCAACAGACGCACCACTTCGGTGCCAAATACGCAGAAAAAACCGAGCATCCGAATACCCGAACAACCAGATCGCGCTTTATCCGGATATCCGAATGGCGCTCTTCGCACTTTGAAAATTGGCTGCCCGGCCATCCTAAATTCGCCGCCAACAATGCCGTAAGAGCGAGCCAGGACCCTCCGCCCCCACCGCTCCGAGCGGCTATCCGCCCGACGAGCCAAACAAGAAAGATCCAACTATGCTGTCCTCCCTGCGCGCGCGCATCGTGGCCCTATCGGTGGCCATCGTCGTGGTGGCACTCATTGCCAACGCCGTTATCAATCACGTGGTGGCCAGTTCGTACAGCGACGACGCCATCGACAGCAACCTGGCCGCCGTGCAGAACGGCCACGTCGGCGCCATCGCCGACTGGGTGGCGAGCCACATGCAGATGATCGGCTCGCTGCAGGACGCGGCAACGCAGCCCGACACCAACGCCGCCATCGCCGCGCTCAAGCAGGTCGGCAGCGCCGGCGGCTTCGTCATGACCTACATCGGCTTTCCCGACAAGTCCCACCGGTTTTCCGATACCGAAGGCCTGCGGCCCGATTACGATCCCACGTCCCGTCCCTGGTACAAGCAGGCCGTGGCCGCCGGCAAGCCGGTGGTCACGCCGCCCTACGTGGCCGCCAGCAGCGGCAAGCTGGTCGTGACCTTCGCCGTGCCCATCCTGCGCGACGGCACGCTCAAAGGCGTGGTGGCCGGCGACGTGTCCATGGACAGTGTCATCGCCAACATCAAGGCCATCCACCCCACCCCTGCCAGCTTTGGCGTGCTGGCAACAAAGGACGGCAAGATCGTCGCCCACCAGGACGATAAGCTCACCCTCAAACCGCTGACCGATCTGATGCCTGCGCTTGCCGTCGACAAGCTCGCGGGGCTCGAAAGCGCCAAGGCGCCGCTGCAGGTCGATGTGGACAATGCACCCAAGCTGCTGCGGGCGCGCGGCGTGCCCGGCACGGACTGGATCGCTGTGATCGCGCTGGACAAAAGCGAGGCTACGGCGGGCATGCGCTCCATGCTGATGGCATCGGTGTTCGTGCTGATCGTGATCGCTGGCGTGGCTGCCGCCATCGTCGCCGGGGTGACAGCGGTCTCATTCCGAAGGCTGTCGGTGATTCGCGATGCCATGCGGGATATTGGCAGCGGGGATGGTGACCTGACGCGCCGCCTGCCAGCCGATGGCACCGATGAGGTGGCGCAGATTGCGCAGGCGTTCAACGCATTCGCCGAGAAGCTGGTCAGCGTGATGCGCCAGATCCGGGATGCCAGCGCGTCTGTACATGCCGCCGCTGACGAGATCGCGGCCGGAAACATCGACCTTTCGCGGCGCACTGAATCCGCCGCGGCGAGCCTGGAAGAGACGGCGGCGTCGATGGAACAGATCACCGCGACGGTGAGCCAGTCTGCCATGTCGGCCAGGCAGGCCGATGCGTCTGCGATCGCGGCCTCCCAGGTCGCTGGCAATGGCGGCGCCGCCATTGGCGAGGCCATTCAAACCATGAGCGAGATCGAGCGGGCTTCGGTCAAGGTGTCCGACATCATCGGCGTGATCGAAGGCATTGCGTTCCAGACCAACATCCTCGCGCTGAATGCTGCGGTGGAAGCAGCGCGCGCCGGTGAGCAGGGCCGTGGATTCGCCGTGGTTGCCGGTGAGGTGCGCGGGCTGGCGCAGCGCAGTTCGCAAGCCGCGAAGGAGATCAAGACACTGATAGAGACCACCGTCGACAGCGTGGTGTCCGGCTCCGGGCAGGTACGCCGCGCCGGAGACACGATGCATGCGATCGTCGGGAACGTGGACAAGGTGACCAACATCATTTCCGAGATCACGAGTGCTGCGCAGGAGCAGACCCGGGGCATCCAGGAGGTGAACCGGGCGGTTAGCCAGCTGGATCAGATGGTGCAGCAGAATGCGGCCTTGGTTGAGGAATCCACCGCGGCCGCCGAGGCGTTGCAGGGGCAGGCGGGCGCGTTGGCGGGGGTCGTGGGGCAGTTCAGGCTGGGGTGAGGTCCTGGGAGGAGCCCATGGCGGGCTCCCGCATCTCGGTGTTCCCCCTCCGCCTGAACGAGACCGCGTCTTTCAGGCGAGCCGGAAGCGCGCGGCCGGCACGCTGCGCGACAGGTTGGGCCCCAGCGCCGCGCGGGCGGCCTCGAAGGCATGCCAGTCGGCCACGTCCGGCAGCGACGGCAGCGTCACCACCTCACCCTGGTCCAGCCCGGACAGGGCCGCGTCGACCAGGTCGTCCGCGCTCATCACCCACTCCTGCGGCAGGTTGTCCACCGGCTGGCCGGCCACATCCCAGAACTCCGTACGGATCGCACCGGGCAGCACGGCCTGCACGCGCACGCCCTTGTCCGCCAGTTCATGCTGCAGCGATTGCGTAAAGGCCAGCACGAAGGCCTTCGACCCGCCGTAGACGCCGTTGAGCAATTCCGGGGCGAGCGCCACGATCGAGGCAATGTTGATGATCGTCCCCTTGCCACGCGCCACCAGGCCGTGCGCGGCGGCGTAGGTCAGCCGGGTCAGCGCGGTAACGTTGAGCGCGATCATCGCAGCCATCTTGTCGGCATCGGACTGGAGCAGCGGCCCCGCCGCGCCGATGCCCGCGTTGTTGACCAGCATGGTGATGCTGGCGTCGGTGCGCAGCAGCGTCTCCAGGCGGCGGACATCGGCATCGGCGCCAAGATCCGCGGTCACGATCTCCACGCAGCGGCCCGTCTCGCTGGTCAGGCGTTCTGCCAGCGTGGCCAGCCTGCCGCGGTTACGGGCGACCACGATCAGGTCGTAGCCGCGCCGGGCGAGCCGGTCCGCGTAGACGGCGCCGATCCCTGAGGACGCGCCGGTAATCAGGGCGGTGCCTTGGTGCGAATTGATTCCCGAGCTTGCCGAGGTTCCCGAGGTTGCTGTCGATGCGGTCATGTCCGTTCTCCGATTTCGTTGTTGCCGGCCCGTTGCCGGCCACCACGGAACGAAGATTAGGTGCATAATCCGATGGCAACAATGTCATAGATGCCACCTTTTATGCCATCGGTGGGAGTTCACCATGCTGCGTGTCGGAATCGTCCTTTACCCCGGCTTCCAGGTCATGAACCTGGGCGTCACCACTGTCCTTGAGTTCGCCAATCGCACCGCGGCCAAACCGCTCTACGCGGTCCACCTGCTGTCCGAGCAAGGCGGGCCGGTGCCGACCTCGGCAGGCTTTTGCGTCACCACGGAGGCATTCGACGACCGCGCGTTCGACACGCTGCTGGTGGTGGGCGACAACGATATCCAGCCGGCGTCGCCCGGTCTGGTCGCCTTCCTGCAAAAGGCGGCGCCCTCCACACGGCGCATCGGCGCCACCTGCACGGGCGCCTTCAACCTCGCCGAGGCTGGGCTGCTGGACGGCCGCCGGGCCACCACCCACTGGTTTTACGCGGCCCGGTTCCGGCGCACGTATCCCGCGGTCAGCGTCGAGGAAGACCGCATCTTCATCATCGACGGACCGGTCTGGACCTCCGCCGGCATGACCGCCTGCATCGACCTGGCCTTGGCGCTGGTCGAGAAAGACGCCGGCGCCGAAACCGCGCGCACTGTCGCGCGCAAGCTTGTTGTCTATCACCGCCGTGCCGGCGGGCAATCGCAGTTCTCGGCGCTGCTCGAGCTTGAGCCCAAGTCCGATCGCATCCAGGCCGCGCTCGCCTTTGCCCGTCTGAACCTGCACGCCGAATTGTCGGTCGACCAACTGGCGCAAGCGGCGCACCTCAGCCCGCGCCAGTTCAGCCGCTCCTTCCGCGAAGAAACGGGACAAACCCCGGCCAAGGCGGTGGAGCACCTGCGCATCGAGGCCGCGCGGCTGATGATGGAGTCCGGGCGGCATCCGATCGATGTGGTGGCCAAGGAGACCGGCTTTGGCGACCGCGAGCGCATGCGCCGCGCGTTCCTGCGGGCGTTCGGGCAACCGCCGCAGGCGATCCGGCGCATGGCGCGCGGGGAAGAGGAGCCGATGGCGGCTTGAGTGCTGGCGCCCCTATCGGACGGCCGCCCTTCGGCCGGGCGGAGCTTACGCCGTGATCCGCGCCTGCCCGGCCTCGCGCCGCGCCACCAGGTCCAGCGCCACGTCGACGATCATGTCTTCCTGCCCGCCCACCATGCGGCGCTGGCCTAGTTCCACCAGGATATCCACGGTCTTCAGCGCATAGCGCCCGGCGGCTGCCTCCGCGTGGCGCAGGAAGCTGGAATAGACGCCCGCATAGCCAAGCGCGAGGGTCTCGCGGTCCACGCGCACCGGGCGGTCCTGCAGCGGCCGCACGATCTCGTCGGCGGCGTCCATCAGCGTGTAGAGATCGCAGCCGTGGTTCCACCCGAGCCGGCTGGCGGCGGCGATGAACACCTCCAGCGGCGCGTTGCCGGCGCCGGCGCCCATGCCGGCCAGGCTGGCGTCGATGCGGTCGCAGCCCGCTTCCACCGCCACGATGGAATTGGCCACGCCCAGGCTCAGGTTATGGTGCGCATGCATGCCGGTCTGGGTTTCCGGCTTCAGCACGTCCTTGAAGGCGCGGAAGCGGTCGCGCACGTCGTTCATGTTGAGCGCGCCGCCGGAATCCACCACGTAGACGGTCTCGGCGCCGTAGCTTTCCATCAGCCTGGCCTGCTGCGCCAGCGCGGCGGGCGTGGTCATGTGGCTCATCATCAGGAAGCCCACCGTGTCCATGCCCAGGTTGCGCGCGTACTCGATATGCTGGCGCGAGACATCCGCCTCGGTGCAGTGCGTGGCCACGCGGACCACGCGCGCGCCAGCGTCGAACGCGGCGCGCAGGTCATGCACGGTGCCCACGCCGGGCAGCAGCAAGGTGGCTACCTTGGCATGGCGGACGGTCTCGGCCGCCGCCGCGATCCACTCAAGGTCCGTATGCGCGCCGAACCCGTAGTTGAAGCTGGAGCCGGCGAGCCCGTCGCCATGCGCGACTTCGATCGAGTCCACCTTGGCGGCATCCAGCGCCGCGGCGATGCGGCGCACGTCGTCCAGGCTGTATTGATGGCGGATGGCGTGGCTGCCGTCGCGCAGCGTGACATCCGAGATATAGAGTTTCTTCTGCGTGGCTTGCTGGGTCATGTCTTGTCTCCGTGCGCCCGCCGCTTACGCGGCCAGCCGCGTTTGCGCCAGGCGCTCGGCGCAGGCTAGCGCAGCGCTGGTCATGATGTCGAGGTTGCCGGCATAAGCCGGCAGGTAATGGGCGGCGCCTTCCACTTCGAGGAAGATCGATGTCTTTAGCCCGCTCATCCGCCCCAGCCCCGGGATGTTCAACGGCGCTGACGGATCGATGCGCTCGAACTGCACCCGCTGCTTGAGGCGGTAGCCGGGCACATAGGCCTGCACTGCCTTCGCCATGGCTTGCACGCTGGCCTCTATCGCCGCCTCGTCGGCGTCCTCGGACAGCGTGAACACCGTGTCGCGCATCATCAGCGGCGGCTCGGCCGGATTCAGCACGATGATGGCCTTGCCGCGCGCCGCGCCGCCCACGGAGCAGATCGCCTGGCTGGTGGTCTCGGTAAATTCATCGATATTGGCGCGCGTGCCCGGCCCGGCGGACTTGCTGGAGATCGAGGCCACGATCTCCGCGTAATGCACCTCGGCCACGCGAGACACCGCCGCCACCATCGGGATGGTGGCCTGGCCGCCGCAGGTCACCATGTTGATATTGCTGGCACCGAGCTGCTGGTCCAGGTTGACCACCGGCACCACGTACGGCCCGATCGCGGCCGGGGTCAGGTCGATTACCTGGATGCCGTGCTGCTGCAGGATCTTGTTGTGATGCGCGTGGGCGCCGGCCGAGGTGGCGTCGAAGGCGATGCGGATATCGCCAAAGCCGGCCATCCTCACCAGGCCTTCGATGCCCTCGGCCGTGGTGGGCACGCCCAGCCGCGCGGCCCGGGCCAGGCCGTCGGAGGTGGCGTCGATGCCGACCATCGCGCCCATCTCCAGATGCCGGCCGTGGCGCATTACCTTGATCATCAGGTCGGTGCCGATATTGCCCGAGCCGATGATGGCTACCTTGTGCTTGCCGGGCGGATGGCTGCCGCCGGCGCCTGCTTTCATGTCCATGTTGTCTCCGTGCCCGGGCGGTCCAGGTCCAGTGCCGCCAGGCATTCCGTATGCCGCTCCCTCAGCGGCCGAGTTCCTTCGCTGTCTTGCCCGCGATGCCAAACTGCGTCTTGGGCACCTCGGTAATCATCACGCGCACGCTCTCGATCGGCGCGCCGATCGATTCCACGGCGGCGTCCGTCAGCGCGCTGATCAGGCGAGCCTTTTGTTCTTCGGTCCGGCCTTCGATCAGAAACACTTGCATGATGGGCATGGCTTTTCTCCTGCGGGATGGGTTGAGTCGGTGGCATCGTACCGCGCCACCAGCACGCTCGCCGGGCGCATCAAACGAAGCATCAAACGAAGCGCATCGATACGGTGCCGAGATGCTGGTAGCGCACCGTGATGCTATCGCCGGCTGCTACCGCAATGGCCTCGGTCACGCCGCCGGTCATGATGAAAGTGCCCGCCGGCAGCTCGCGCCCACGCGCGCCAAGCATGTTCGCCAGCATGGCCACGCTGCTAGCCGGGTGGCCGAGCACGGCGGCGCCGGCGGCGGTGGCGACCACCTCACCGTTCTTCTCCAGCACCACGCCGAGGTTCTTCAGGTCGATCCCCTCGGCGCTGCGATGCGTGCCGCCAACGACAAAGCGTGCCGACGACGTGTTGTCGGCGATCACGCTCTTGAGGTCGAAGCGGAAGTGTTCATAGCGCGAGTCGATCACCTCCACCGCCGGCAGCACGAAATCGGTGGCGGCCAGCACGTCGCCGATATGGCAGCCCGGTCCCTTGAGCGGATGCTTGAGCACGAAGGCGATCTCGGCCTCCACCTTGGGATGGATCAGCGATGCGGTATCGATGGTGCCACCGTCCATGCAGGCGCCGTAGTCGGTCAGGAAGCCATAGACCGGATCGGTCACGCCCATCTGGCGCATCTTGGCGAACGAGGTCAGCCCCATTTTCAGGCCGGCGATGCGGGTGCCGCGCGCTTCCTTGCGCGCCCGGATCGCGTCCTGGATGGCGTAGGCGTCATCCCAGTCCATATCGGGGTGGGTGTCGGTAATCTTGCGCACCGGCTCGCGCCTGAGCTCGGCGTTTTCCAGGTGCTCGGCGAGTTGCCGGATGGTGTCTTGGGTGAGGTTCATGGCGTTGTCCTGGGCTGCTATGTGGAATCCGATCAAACGAAGCGCACGCCGGCGGAGCCGATGCCGCCCAGGCTGATGCGAAGCTGGTCGCCGGCCTGGACAGGCACCATCGCGGCCAGCGAGCCTGACAGGATCACCTCACCCTTCTTCAGCCCGATGCCGAGACGCCCCAGCGTATTGGCCAGCCACGCCACGGCGTTGGCCGGGTGGCCGAGCGCGGCGGCGCCCGCGCCGGTGGCGACGATCTCGCCGTTCTTCTCCAGCGTCATGCCAACGGTGCCGAGGTCAAGGCCGCGCGGGTCCACCGCGGCGTCGCCCAGCACGAACACACCGGACGATGCGTTGTCCGCCACGGTGTCCTGGATCCGGATCTTCCAGTCGCGGATGCGCGAGTCGACGATCTCGAAGCACGGCAGCACGTAGGCGGTGGCGCGCAGCACATCGGCATTGGTCATGCCCGGGCCTTCCAGGTCTTCCTTGAGCACGAAGGCGATTTCCCCTTCGGCCTTGGGCGCGATCAGCGTATCGGCGGCAATGGCAGCACCATCGCCATGGACCATGCCGGACAGCAGGTGGCCAAAATCCGGCTGGCGCACGTCGAGCATGTCCATCACCACCCGGCTGGTCACGCCGATCTTCTTGCCGATCACGCGCTCGCCGGCGTCCAGGCGGTGCTGCACCATGGCCAGCTGGATGCGGTAGGCATCGTCGATGGACAGTTCGGGGTAGCGCTCGGTCAGCGGGGCGATGGCCCGGCGTTTATCCAGTGCCTGATGCAGGCTCGCGCCGATCTCGAGAATGTCTTCGGGTCTCATGGCCTGCCTCACAGTTTCACGCACACGTTGCGCAACTCGGTATAGAACTCCAGCGAATGCACCCCGCCCTCGCGGCCGATGCCGGATTGCTTGGCGCCGCCGAAGGCGGTGCGCAGGTCGCGCAGGAACCACGCGTTGATCCAGCAGATGCCCACCTCCAGCGCGCTGCCCATGCGGTGCGCGGTGCCCAGGTCGGACGTCCATACGGTGGCGGCCAGCCCGTAAGGCGTGTCGTTGGCCAGGCGGATGGCGTCTTCCTCGGTATCGAACGGCGCGATGTGGCAGCAGGGGCCGAAGATCTCCTCGCGGATCACCGCCGAGTCCTCCGGCAGGCCGGTCCAGATGGTGGGATGCACCCAGGCGCCTTCGGCCAGCGCACCGGGCATCTCGGGCACACCGCCGCCGGTGACCACGGTAGCGCCCGCATCCGCCGCCTTGCGGTAGTAGGACAGCACCTTGTCGCGGTGCTCCAGCGACACCAGCGGGCCCATGTTGACACCCTCATCGTTCGGCCGGCCGATGCGCAAGCCCTCGGCCCTGGCCTTGAGCGCCGCGACGAAGCGCGCGAAGATGGGCCGCTGCACGTAGACGCGCTCCGTGCCCAGGCAGACCTGGCCGCTGTTCTCGAAGGCCGAGCGGGTGATGCCGGCCACCGCCTTGTCGAAATCCGCGTCGGCGAACACGATGCCGGCATTCTTGCCGCCCAGCTCGAACGAAACCGGGCGCACGCCATTGGCAGCCGCCTTCATGATGGCCTCGCCAGTACGCGTCTCGCCGGTGAAGGTGATGCCGTTCACATCCGGGTGCGCGGTCAGGAAGGCGCCGGCGGAATCCGGGCCAAAGCCGTGCACCACGTTATAGACGCCCGGCGGCACGCCGGCCTCGTTCATGACCTCCCCGAGCAGCGTGGCGGTTGCAGGCGTTTCCTCCGATGGCTTGACCACTACCGTGTTGCCGCACGCCAGCGCGGGGCCGACCTTCCAGGTCATCAGCAGCAGCGGCAGGTTCCACGGGCACACTACGCCGATCACACCGCGCGGCGAGCGCACCGCGTAGTTGATGGCCTCGCCGCCATCCGGCGTGGCCATGGCGAAGCTCTCGGCCGGCACGTTCTTGATCAGGTCGGCGAACACCTTGAAATTGGCGGCGCCGCGCGGGATGTCGATATGGCTGGCAAGCGAGTGCGGTTTGCCGGTGTCGGCGATCTCCGCTTGCAGGAAGTCATCGAAGCGGCGGTTGATGCCGTCGGCCACCGCATGCAGCAGCTCCACGCGTTGCGCCACGGTCATCTGGCCCCACGGGCCTTTCAGCGCTTGCTTTGCCGCTGCGACGGCGGCATCGACCTCGGGCTTCCCGGCTTCGTGCACTCGGGCGATCAGGCTGTTGTCGACCGGGTTGCGGTCGTCGAACTGGCGATGGGTGGCCACCCATTCGCCGTTGATGAAGTTCTTGAACTCTTTCATGTTGTCTCGCTTGGTGCGGCGGGGTGCGCCGCTTTGCCTTGCTGTCTTTCGCCTTGCTACGCCTCTGCCGTGCTTTGCTCCCCTCTCCCGCAAGCGGGAGAGGGGAGCAAACACGTGGCGCCTGACGTCTCGTTTCACCACGCCTCTGCCCCGCCTTGCTCCGCTGGGAGAGGGGGGCAAGCATCTGGCATCGGAGAAGTCGTCGCGCCGGGGATCAGGTCAGTACATTCAGGAACGCATCGTTCAGCTTGCGGTCGTGATAGAAGATCGCGCGGCCCAGTTCGTTGTCGGTCCACGTGATGGTCGGCTTGTCGGGATAGTGGATATAACCGCCAGAGAAGACCTCATTCCGGTTGCCCGAAGGATCGAAGAAATAGATCGTCGCGCCGCGGGTAATGCCATGGCGCGTCGGCCCGATATCGAGCGACACGTCCTTCTTGGAAATAATGTCGGCGGCCTTCAGCACTTCGCCCCAGTTGTCCAGGTTGAACGAGGCGTGATGGAACTTGTTCTTCTCCGCATGCCGGATGAAGGCGATGTCATGCGCCTTGTTGGAGCACGTCAGGAAGGCGCCGATCATCATCTTGTCAGGGCCGGCGACCACTTCCTCGGCCAGCGTGAAGCCGAGCACGTCGCGGAACAGCTTGACCGTGCCATCCAGGTCGTCGCCATAGAGCAGGCAATGATCGAAGCGGCTGGGCGCCATGCCGCGCAGGTCGTCCGGCCACGGGTCGGGATTGCTGTCGCCGGTCAGGCAGCCCAGCTTGTCCTTGTCGGCGAAGAGTTCGATGGCATGTCCCGTGGGAATGGTGAAGCGAAAGCGCACGCCGGTACGCGGATGCTCGCCGGCGGGAATCCACTGGAAGTCCGACGCGAGTCCGGACTGCTCCACTTCCTGTGCAAGCCGCTCCAGCGTGCGGCTGCTATCCACGCGAAAGCCCATGTAGTCCATGCCCGGGCTGTCGGCCTCGCGCAGGACCACGCTGTGGTGATCGTGCTCGTCCCAGGCCTTCAGGTAGACGCGGCCCTTGTCGTCGCGCGCGGTTTCGATCAGTCCGAGTACCTCGGTGTAGTGCTTGAGCGCCGGTTCGAGTTCCAGCACGCGCAGTGCCACGTGCCCCGGGCGCAATACGCCTGTCAATGCCATGACTGTCTCCTTGATGATGGGGTTATTGGTCCAGCTTTTATTGCTGCGTTCATTGCTGCGTTCATTGCCGCATCTATGGCTGCTTGTTCAACTGCTCCTGCGCTGCGTCCTGCCGCGCCCGCTGCTTGTCCAGGCAGCGCTGCAGCAATGCCACCGGCTGCAGGCGGATATCGCTGTCGGGGAAGGCCTTGCAGGCGAGCACAAACCCACTCCCCTCCTCCGCCTCCGACAGGCAGGCGCGGCTCATCTTGCCGGTACGGTAGCGGCCAGCCTCGATGCGCACCTTGCACACCCCGCAGCCACCGCCCCGGCAGCCCGCGGGAATGCCACGCTTGCCCAGGGCTTCCATGGCGCGCAGCAGGTTCTGCTCCGGCGCGCAGGGGTAGCACTGGCCGCTTCCCGCAATCTCGACGGTATGCATGCCGCGCCCTCCATCAGATCTTGAACAGCGGGCTGCGCGCGCTGTTCTGTGCGTCGCCGGCCGAGATGAACTTCTCGGTGTGGATGTCCTCCTCGAACAGCCGGCCCTGCATCAACGTACGGATGCAGGCTTCGATCATCGGCGGTGGGCCGCACAGGTAGGCCTTGTGGCCACGGAAGTCGGCGGTAGCGCCATTGGCGTAAAGGCCGTGCAGGACGTCATGCACATAGCCGCGCGCGCCATCCCAGCCACTGTCCGCCGGTTCGTCGGAGAGCGCGGGCACATAGCGGAAGTTGGGATGCGCGCCGGCCAGTGCACGGAACGCCTCGTCGTAGTACAGCTCCGTGCGGTTGCGCGCGCCCTGCACCAGCGTGATCGGCAGGGTCTCGCCGGCGGCCAGCATGTCCAGGATCATGGCGCGCGGGCTGGACAAGCCCGAGCCGCCCGCCAGGAACAGCATGGGCTTTTGCGCCGACTTGCGCACGAAGAAGCGGCCGTAAGGCGCGGAAAATCCGAGTTCATCACCCACCGACAACCGATCGTGCAGGTAGCTGGTGGCCTGCCCGCCTTCCACCCGCCGCACATGCAGCTCCACCAGGTCGTCGCCGGGACGGTTAGCCAGCGAGAACGCACGCGGCTGGTCGCAGCCCGGCACGCGCAGGTTGAGGTACTGGCCGGCCTGGAAAGCTGCCGCGGCGCCCCCCTTCACGCGCAGCCAGATGCCGCGGATGGTGGGGGTCAGCGCGCGGGCCTCCACCACCTCGGCACGATAGTCGGCCAGCGGCAAGCCGAGCGAGTCGGCGTCTTCCTCGATATCGGCCTCGATCACCATGTCGGACTGCGCGGTGGCGCAGCAGGCCAGGCACTGCCCGCTGTCACGCTCGAAATCCATCAGCGCGAAGCTGGAGGCCTCTCCATGCTCGAACTCGCCCTGCACCACCTGCACCTTGCAGGTGGCGCACAGCCCGTGGCAGCAGGCGTGCGGCAGCCACACGCCGTTGCGCAGGCAGGCATCCAGCACGGTCTGGCCCGGTGCGATGGGAATGGTCTGCCCGATCGGTTCAATGGTCAGGGAATACATCTTGTGTCTCCTGCCTTAGCTGCCACTGCCGCCAATGCCATCCAGCCCCGGCGTGCGGAACCGGATCACCGCCTTGTGGCCCAGGCCGTTCTCTTCCAGCGTGCGGTCGAGGCCTGGCTGCCAGGGCTCGCTGCCGCGCAGCCATTCCACGCGGCGCCAGTCGATGCGGGCAAAGTCGGGGTGATAGCCGTAGACGCCCGGCAGCACGGTCTCCACGACATCGCGCAGGCGCATCGACGGCGGCAAGGGAAGGCAATGCGGCGCACAGAACAGCAGGTGGCGGTCCCAGCCGATATAGAGCAGGCGGTTGCCGTGGAACACCGCTTCGCGGTCGGCGGGCTCGAACGCGTAGGGGCCAATGGATACGACGGACATGGTGGTCTCCTTATCTCTTGTATGCCGGCTGCTCAGGCAGCCGTGCCCGGCACGCCTTTCCAGGCGTTCCAGTTCTTCTGATCCTGCGAACCTTCGAAATCCAGGTTGTCGGCGCCAGGGTTGATGCGGTACCACTTGAGCACGTCGTCCAGCGATCCACCGCCGCAGTTGCCCTGGTAGATCTGGTGCACAGGCAACCAGGCCTGCGCGTACTTCTGCGGCTCGCCGTCGAAGATGTCCTTGCAGCCGTCCGAGCAGAAGTGGAACCGCATGCCGTGGTAGCTGCTCTCCCGGTAGCAGGTCTGGGTGGGGTCGTCCGGCTCCGAGAACACCATCGGGATCTGGCAGGTCTGGCACAGCATCGGCAGCGTGGCGTTGTAAAAGCGCTCCCCTTGCTGCTGGCGTTCCTGCCAGTAATCGAGGCGCGGCTTGTAGTAACGCGCGAAGGTGTCGGGATATTTCTCCGTCAGCCATGCCATTTCGTCCTGCTTGGGCACCCAGGTATGGAAGCCGGCCGCGGCGGCGTAGTTGTAGAAGGTGCCCCAGGCCTCGTGGGTGATGCGGTCCTTGGTCTTGGTGGCCACCTCGTGGTACTTGGGCATGCGCAGGCCGTAGCGCTCCAGGTCCTTGAACAGCGCACCGCCGGCCTGCTCGAAGTACATCTCCCAGGCTTCCGCCCACGACATCACGCGCTTGGGCAGCATGTAGTCCATCATCATGCCGACCAGCGTGAGCAGGCGAAAGCCRCGCCAGAACCATTTGTCCAGCCACTTCTGCAGGATGGGGATATTGTCCGGGTCCTGCTGGCACAGGAACTTCACCACTTCCAGGCCCAGCGTCATATGGCGCGATTCGTCGGACTGTGCCGAGAAGCCGAAGGTCACCGTGGCCATGTCGCCGTTGTAGGCCGCACCCGACATGAAGGGCATGAACAGCAGGTTGGTCAGCACATACTCGAAGGAGAACGAAATCGCGGTGATGAACTCGAACGGCCCCGCGCTCATGGCGTCTTCGAAGTAGGACTTGGGCACGGACAGGTACCAGACCCGGTCATGCATGTGCTGCCATTCGCCGAAGCCGTTGAAGTACTTGTTGTAGACCGACAGCGTGTGCATCTGGGTCTGCGCGTGGCGCAGCTCGTCGATCGACTGCATCTGCGCCGCCACCCGCGCGCCGGCGCCGCGAAAGTGCCGCCCGAGGTGGGCATAGCCACGGTGCGCCGCGTACTCCAGCGGCGTTACGCCGGTCAGGAACAGGCGCAGCGCGTTCAGGTAGCGCGGGTCCGAGACGTTGAGGTGGCCGTTGTTCTGCACGAACGAATCGATGATCGCGTACAGCTTGCGCTCTTTCTCCGACTGGTACTTCCAGTAGGCGTCCATGGTCATGCGGAACGGGTCTTCCCATTTGTCCCAGTCATGGATCTTGATGCCTTCGTACTTGTCGTAGGGAAAGACCTTGTCCATCGGCTCGTAGGTGGTTTCCCAGCCGAGGTCGCGCGTCATCGTCGCGTATTTTTCCCGCAGGTTCAGCTTCTTGCGTGCGTCCATGATGTTCTGTCTCCGTTTGTCTTTGCTGTGGGCGGGCCACTTCAGGCGTTCCAGTGCAGGGTGAAGGCGTCGTCGTCTTCGTCGATGTTTCCCGACAGCGAAATCAGGTTCAGGTGGATCTCCTGCAGGTCCCATTCGCGGCCGAGTTTTTCCGACACCAGTTCGCGCACGATGGTCAGATGGCCCGGCGCATCGATCTTCACCATCGCGGGAAACTGCGACACCACGGCGTGCGGGTTGGCCTCGGTGATGGCGTCGATGATGGGGCGGGTGTCGTCATTACTTTGCAGCGCGATATAAACGTTGGCGGTCATGGCGGGCTCCTCAGGCGGCAAGGCCAAGCTTGTTAAGACGCACGTCGAACTGCTCCACGCACAGCGCCACCACCCGCTCGCCGCCCTCGCCCAGCAAGGTGTCAGCCACCGGCACCAACGCTTCGGCCGCTTGCGCGCGTGCGGCGCGGGCCCAGCCGGACARCAGCACGCGATTGGCGTCGGATTCGGCCGCTGCGGTCTGCACCACCGAGTCGACCCAGCGTGCGTGTTCTTCGCGCCAGTCGTTCATGAACTCGGTCAGCACCGCCAGCCCGGTGCCGCAGGCGCGGACGATGGCGGCGTCGGCGTGCTGGTACACCATCGGGTAAAGCAGGCCGTCGAGCACCAGGTTCTGGGTGACGAAGGTCTCGAACCAGTCCTCGATCACGAAGCTGCGCTCGATCAGCCGGCGCATCGGCTGCCACGCGGCGCTCTCCATCCAGGCCACCTTGGCGCGCTCCAGCGCCACGCCGGTGTTGCCGTCCAGCAGCATGCCGATGCGCGACAGGTACTGGGCAATGCCGAGGCGATCCATCGCACAGTAGGTGCAGGCCTGGGTGATGGCCGTGCCCCAGCCATAGTCGGCGCAATAGAAGTTGTTCATGTTGGCGCCCCACTCCACGTGGCGCAGCGGCAGCAAGCCGTCTGCCAGGCGGTCCTGCCATTCGGCGGGCAGTGCCTGCAGCAGCCCGCGCTTTTCCACGAAGGCGAAGCTCTTCTCGGTGGCGTCCTGCTGGCGGCCGCGCGCCGTCACGTAGGCGCCGTAGAAGTACTGACGCGGGTCCTTGAGCGCGTACCAGTCCGCCATCACGATCGCGGTACGGCGCTTGTCGTAGATCTCGTGTTGCGAGTCCCAGGTCGGGCGGTAGTGGAAATTGACTTCCGACTGCACGTCGTAGGTGGCCTCCTGGTAGCGCGAGGCGGGCTTGTCGCCAAAGCGGCGCGCCACATGGCCGTAGGTCTGGCGCAGCGGCTGGATCTGCTGGGTCTTGATATCGACTTGCATCGCTTGGTCTCCTGGGTCTTGCTGTTTTTATGGGGGTGGTTCGGTGCGTGGGGGCCGGCCGTGCTCAGTCGTCCCGATCGGGCGCCGGGAGCTCCGGCGGCAGGAAGCGCACGTGGTTGACGCTGCAGAAGGCTTCGAACATCGGCTCGGGCATGATCAGCTCGACATTGAGCTCGGGGTCCGCCACGCTGAACGCGAACTGCACGAAGCCCTCTGGCGTGCGGCCGTCAATGCGCACGAACCGGGGCGAGGCTTCAAACAAGGGGACCGACTGGTTGATCATGGCGCTGCTCCTTCGCGTGGGCTGTATGGCCTCTATTGCGAAGAGCGTGCCAGCTGACGCAAACGACGGCGCCACAAGGCGCGTCGGGATTCGGGCCGCGCTGGATTTGGCGTTTACCCTGAATTGCGCATGCGCCGCGGCTCAATCAATTGATGAAGTGCAAGGTGGGATTTGACCAAATGATGAAATGCCGCGCTGGGTGGTGGTTTGCGGGGAGCTTATTGCCTTTGCGCAAGGCTGC